>JAGUYW010000076.1 GCA_020061105.1 Anaerolineales bacterium
CACGTATGGGCCCATTGCGCGTCGTCGGGGGCCAGGAAAAAGCTCCGGCTGGAGTACTCGGGGTAGGGTGTGTAGAACAGCATCCGTCGCACCCCCGGTGTGGGGCGCGGCGGCGCGGCGCGGCTTTCAATACAGCACGCGTGCGCTTCAAAGCCAGAAGTTCTTGCTGCAGGTCGGGGCTTTCTCTTAGGCGGCTCTCCAGTTTTTGGCGTTCAGAGGCTTTGAGTTGTCCATCCAAATATGCAGACATTGCTTCAAGTTCGCGGGGGGAAATCACAGGCCGTTTCATCATGTCTCACTCTCCTCTATGAGACGAAACGAATCCGGTAAAAGTTCCCAGAAACCCTGCAAACAATCGCGCAATTTGAAGCGCGCCCGCGCCAGGCGGCTCTTGATTGTCCCTAACGGTTTTCGCACCACATCGGAGGCTTCGGTATAATCCATGCCTTGAATATCAACTAAAACTACCACCGCCCGAAAATCGTCGGGCAATTCATCCAGGCAGCGTTGGATGGCCCGGGCCAGGTCGGCGCGCTCGGCAGCCTGCTCAGGCGACTCGCCCGGGTCGGCGATCCAATAAGGCGATTCGATCTCCTCGTTGTCGTCATCGAGCGGCTCGAGGGGGGTGGTCGGGCGGCGTTTCCGGCGGCGCAACTCATCGTAACAGGCGTTGGTCACAATCCGCAGCAGCCAGGCTTTGAATGAGCCGCCGCGGTAGGCGTCCAAATGCCGGTAGGCCGAAATAAATGCATCCTGGGCGGCGTCTTCCGCCGCATCGGGTTCGCCCATCATGCGATAAGCCTGGTGGTACACAATATCCTGATAGGCTAATACCAGGCGGTTATAAGCATCCAGGTCTCCCTGGCGAGCTTCTTGAATTAATGCGGCTTCATCCATTTTTAGCGTATACGCACAATCAATATGAAAATAATCCGCCAGGCCAACAAACTGAAGGCCCCCACACCCATTAAGACCAGCACAAAAACTGGCAAAATCGGTGCATTGCCAAGCATCAGGGCGCGCCCCCAGGCCGCCAACGGTCCTGCCAGCGCCATCGCCCAAAAAGGCCGCCACAACTGGCGCGGCTGGCTGGCGCGTTCCAAATCATAGCAACCCAAAAAAGGGCCGCTGAGAAACCAGGCCAGCGCTAACGGGATCAAAGTGGTGAACATGCGTCCACCTGCAGTGGCGGCTGTTCCATGAGTAGCAAAACCGGCCACGGTCACCAGGATCAAGGTCAGGATATCGCCGCCCAACAAGAGACCGAGCTTTTGCTTTGGAGTCATTTTTCCCATAAACCCTATTTTAACCCAAACTTCTCCAGCAGGCAAAAGCATTTACATCCAATAACCAGTTTCGTCCCGGCCTGGTAAGATCGGATTTCCCCTTTTCAAGTCTTTGATTTGGGGATAAGATTGCATATTATGATGTTACAACGCCGGAAACAAAAACTTAAACACTTAGCCGAGCAAGACGCCCAACACCATCACACGTATGCTGACCCGCACCGCCAGGCCTCAGCCTTATCCGATATCATCCTGGGCGGGCAAGATGGCCTGGTGAATGTGTTAGGCGTGATCCTGGGCGTGGCTGCCGCATCGAGCGATGCATACCTGGTCATGGTCGCCGGGCTGGCAGCAACTTTTGCCGAGTCCGTTTCGATGGGGGCAGTGGCTTACACCTCCACCCTGGCAGATGCAGATTTCTATGAAAGCGAACGCGAGCGCGAATACCGCCACATCCAGGAGGTGCCAACCCTGGAACGCCAGGAAATCGAAGGTATTTACGCCCGTAAAGGTTTTCAGGGCAAGCTGCTCGAACGGATTGTCGACACCATCACCGCCAATAAAGATGTATGGGTAGCGGTGATGATGGCGGAAGAACACCAACTGACCCCCATCGACCGCCGCGACGCCTTGCGTTCAGCGCTCATTGTCGGCGTTGCGGCCATGGTCGGTTCGCTGATCCCGCTAGCGCCGTTCGCCTTCCTGTCAATTACCCCCAGCATGATTGTCTCGGTCGCCATCTCTGCCCTGGTCTTGTTTACCGTGGGCGTCTACAAGGCGCGCGTCACGGTTGGCAAGCCGCTGCGCAGTGGGTTGGAAATGGCGATCATCGGCACCGTCAGCGCCATGGTCGGCTACGCAGTTGGCGCCTTGCTCAAGGTACCTGGGGGAAGTTAATGCCTTCTGCCGTTCATGGTCGCACACCGCCGCGCCAAATCCGCCGCATGCTGCGCGCCCAATGGCGCGATGCCCAGGTATTGTTCCAGGAATCGCGCATGGCGCTGCTGCTCTTCGCCGCCCTGATCCTGGGAGGGGCAACTATCTTGCGCTTTTTCTACAGCGATCCGCACACCGGAGAAACGGTCGGCTTTGCCGAGGCGTTGTATGCAACCTTCGCGCTGATTTTCTTCGAAAGCGTGCTGGCTTTTCCCAGCCAGTGGTATTTGCAACTGTTATATTTTCTTATTCCCGTCTTTGGTTTATTTATTGTCGCCGATGGCGTAATCCGCTTCGGTGTAGCCCTCACCAATAAACAGGAACGCGGGCAGAAATGGCAGGCAGCTATGGCGTCAACCTACAGCGGGCACGTGATCGTGTGTGGCATGGGCAAGGTCGGTTATCGCGTCACCCAGGAACTGCTCAAATTGGATCGCGAAGTGGTTGCCATCGAAGCCAACGATGGAGGGCGCTTCGTCGAAAAAGCCAAGAGCCTGGGCATCCCGGTCATCATCGCCGACGCCCGCCGCACCGAGAATATTATCAAAGCCGGCGTCTTGCAGGCCGCTGCCATTATTCCCTGCACCGACAACGAATTGACCAACCTGGATATCGCCCTCGACGCCCGGGAGATCAACCCGCAGATTAAAGTGGTCATGCGCATGTTCGACCCCGACCTGGCCCGGCGGGTTGAGAAAGGCTTTGGCATCCACACCGCCCTGAGCACTTCCGCCCTGGCTGCGCCGGTCTTTGCCGCGGCATCGTTGAACATGAACGTCAAATCTTCCTTCTACCTGGAAGATCAACTACTCAATGTCGGCGAACAAACCATCCAACCCGGCGCCCAGATCGAAGGCTGGTCGATCCAAAAGCTGGAAAATGAACTCGACCTGACGGTGATCAGCTATTGCCAGGCCGGGGAACTCAGACTACATCCCGAGCCAGACTTGATCTTAAACCCTGGCATCAAAATCCTGGTCCTGGCTTCTTTGGAAACCTTGCACCGCCTGACCGAGAAAAACCGCCCCAGATAAGCGCAAGACTGGTTACATTCATGAATAAAACAGACTCGCCAAACGCCGCTGCTCCCAAACCGAATACCATCAAAAACCTGCCCCGCAACATCTGGGCGGTCAGCCTGACCAGCTTCTTCATGGATATCTCCAGCGAGATGGTCATCAACCTGCTGCCGCTCTTCCTGGCCAATGTGCTGGGCATCCGCACCAACATCATTGGATTAATCGAAGGCGTGGCCGAATCAACCTCCAGTTTGCTCAAGCTCTTCTCAGGCTGGTTCTCAGACAAGCTGCGCGCCCGCAAATGGCTGGCAGTGGCTGGCTATGGTATTTCCGCTATCGTCAAACCGTTCTTTTACTTTGCCTCCACCTGGGGGGCAGTGGCGGTGGTGCGCTGGGCAGACCGGGTGGGAAAAGGAGTCCGCACCGCCCCGCGCGACGCCCTGATCGCCGATTCGGTCGCTCCGGAACAGCGCGGCCTGGCTTTCGGATTCCAACGCGCCGCCGACACCGCCGGGGCCATGTTGGGTTTGCTGATTGCCCTGGGCGTGGTCTGGTGGGCGCAGTCCAGCGCGCTAAGCCTGGGCGTGGATACATTTCGCACCATTGTGCTCATCAGCCTGATTCCGGCCTTCCTGGCTGTACTGACCCTGGCGATCGGGGCGCGCGAGGTGGCTGTCGCCGGAGCGCGCCAAATGCCCAAATTCGCCTTTCGCTCGTTAGGCAAACCTTTTATCGTGTTCATGGTCATTGTCGGGCTGTTCGACCTGGGCAACTCCTCCGACGCCTTCCTGATCTTGCGCGCCCAGGAGCGCGGCCTGAGCGTGACCAACATCCTGGCCATGTTAGTGGTTTTCAACCTGGTCTACACCCTGGTCTCCACGCCAGCCGGGGCGCTTTCCGATCGCATCGGGCGCCGGCGCATGATCATCGGCGGCTGGCTGGTCTATGCCGCCATCTACCTGGGTTTTGGCCTGGCGCAAACCACCTGGCACATCTGGCTGCTGTATGTGTGCTATGGTTTTTACTATGGCCTGGCCTACGGAACCGCCAAAGCCATGGTGGCAGACCTGGTTCCCGAAACGCTGCGCGGCGTCGCCTATGGCAGCTACAACGCCATGCTGGGCCTGTTGGATTTCCCCGCCTCGCTGATCGCCGGGCTGCTCTGGCAAGGCGCAGGGAGCTGGCAAGGTTTTGGCGCTTCGGCTCCCTTTCTCTTCGCCGCCGTCCTGGCTTTAGCCGCCGCCCTGCTGATGGGCGTGTGGATGCCGCGCTATCTCCCCTCCCACCATGCCAAGGCCGCATAAAGGACTCTTGCGCTTTCTGGGCGACCTGGCCGTCAACGAGCAGGTTCGCCGCCAGCCCGCTGCTTCAGCCGAGGCGCTGCCGGCCTCTTTGGCGGCATTGCGCGCCTGGCAGACCGGGCGCCTGGCGCGCGCCTATGCAGACCTGCTCGCCTCTCGCCAATACGCCCCGGCCTGCCGTTTTTTCCTGAGCGATATCTACAGCGCCAGGGATTTCAGCCAGCGCGACGCCGACGCCGAACGCCTGCACGAGATGCTCGCCCGCTATCTGCCAGCCTTCATGCTGCGCCTGCTGGACGACACCCTGCAGCTCAACCGCCTGAGCAACCAGCTAGACCGGCAATTATCGGCGGCGCTGGTCGAGCATTTCGGATCAGACCAGCCGGTTACCCCCCAGCGCTACGCTCAGGCCTACCGGCTGTGCGACAATTATGCTCTGCGAAAGCGCCAGATCGACCTGCTGGCAAGCACATTGCGCGAAGCCGCCAGCGGCGCCCACGCCCCGCTGGTCGGGGCTGTCCTGCGCCTGGCGCGCCGCCCGG
>JAGUYW010000032.1 GCA_020061105.1 Anaerolineales bacterium
AGCTCAGGTCGGCATCTTTGTGCGGCGAGAGCGCCCCACCCGAAGCCAACCAGGTCTTGATCGCTTCTCCCTTGGTGAAGTATTCCATCACTGCACGCACTTCCGGCCGTTCGCTGAACATCGCCATGATGTCGCCAGCCACCAGGTATGGCTTGCCATACTGCGCATCGATCGACGGCAGATAGAAGAAGTCATAGTCTTCCCCTGCCACTGTTCCTTCTGGGAAGAAGCTCGTGATAAAGTTGCCCTGCTTGTGCAGCCAGCACTTCGGCGGGTTCTCGAACATCGGCAGCGGCGCATCTCCAAAGAAGGTCGTCACTACCGCAGCGCGCCCACCATACACATACTTGTCGCTCCACAGATTGTCCAAAATCGTCAGGGCGTTCTTCACCTCCGGTGAACTGAACGGCAGCTCGCCACGCGTCCACTTGTCGTAGTTCTCCAACGACGTCGTGCGCAGCATGATCTCTTCCATCCAGTCCGTCGCCGGCCAACCGGTCGCCGCACCGCTTTCGATGCCTACACACCACGGAGCGTCGCCATCGGATACGATATCATCCGACAACGCCAACATCTCATCCCAGGTGGTCGGGACCTGGTACCCAGCCTCATCCCAGGCTTTCTTCGGATACCATACCTGGCTCTTGGCGTTGAATCGGTGCCATACCCCTGCCATGATCGGGCCGTTCGCACCTTCCATCATCGCCATATCCAGCCAGCTTTGCGCATACTGCCCTTGCAGGTAGCTCGTCTCCAAAAAGCTGCTGACATCCACAACTTTGCCTTGCTTGACAAAGTTCGCCATTAAACCCGGCTGCGGAAAGTCTACGATATCCGGAGCATCGCCAGCATCCACACGAATCGAGATCGAGGCTTCAAATTCCTTCGAGCCCTCATACTGAATATCGATGCCGGTCTTGGCCTCGAAATCGGCCACCGAGTTGTTGAATTTCACCGCATCTTCGTCTGTGAACGGACCGGTCATCGTCACTACAGTGCCGCTGAACTCGCCCGCTAACGCTCGCGCCAGGAAACCCTCACCAACCGGCGCAAGAGGTTGGGTAGGTTGAGCAACCGCGGGGGGTTGCGTCGGCTCTGCAACGGTTGGAACTTCTGTCGGTTGGGGCCGGCAAGCGCCGAGTACCATGGACAGTATCACCAACAACGCTACAGAAACCCAAAGGGTGCTTCTTTTCTTCATGCTTTGTTCTCCTTCTCTAAAGTTATCTTCATCTAGGTGATTGGGTTCGGTATTAGATAGTTTTCTGTTTTCACTGGAAATATTCACCTCCTGATTATCTTACGATACTATCGTTCGGCTCCGCAAGATTTTCTTACAATCAACTGAGTATCTAGGGTAATCTGGCGACAGGCTGGGCCATCGCCATCCATCACGCGAAAAAGCATCGCGCTAGCCTGGCGCGCCAGTTCAACGGCGGAAATGCGTACTGTAGTTAGCGGAGGGTCTAGATATTGGGCATAAGGCAGGTCGTCGAAGCCCACCAGAGCAATTTGCTCAGGAATGCGCCAGCCGCGTTCACGCAAAGCAGCCTTAGCGCCTAATGCCAGGGCGTCGCTGGCTACAAACGCGGCAGTAAACTGAGCCCCCTTTTCGAGTAAATCATGCATCTGGATATAGCCGCTTTCAACATCGAAATCCCCTTCTCGAACCAGGTCTGGATCAAACGCCAGGCCACGACTATGTAAGGCCTGCCTGTAACCGTCCAGGCGATCTGCGGCGGCCGTATAGGATAGATTGGCGTTGGTGATGCATGCAATGCGGGTATGACCCAGGTTAAGCAAGTGATCTACAGCCATGCGAGCAGCGGCGCGGTTATCGACATCGACCGAGCAAAAATTCGCTCCGGGCAACTGGCCGATCAGCACCGCCGGAAAGCCATCTTCTTCGAGAGCGTTCAACGCTTCATCGTCAGCGCGCGGCCCGGAGAGCAAGATGCCGTCGATGCGATTGGCGCGTGCCATCTGCAAGTAAGCTTCCTTCTGGTGTTGTGGCTCGACGATATCAACCAGCAGGCGCATGCCGTTTTCATGGACTATTTCGAAAAGGCCATTGAGGATTTGGGTCAGAAAGACATCGGAAGCAATGTGATGCGGGCGGCGCGTCAGGATCAAGCCGATGATGCGAGAACGCCGACCAGCCAGGGTCTGGGCGGCGGCGTCGGGAATATAACCTAAAGTATCGGCGGATTCGAGCACACGTTGGCGGGTGGCAGGGCTGATCTTGATGTTATCTACATTGTTCAACACCAGAGAGACGGTGGTACGAGATACCCCGGCATAATCGGCCACATCTTGACTGGTAACACGTTTGACTGCCATCCTGAGCTCCGTGTTTGCGCTTGACTAACGCGTGTTACTAACACGCGTTAGTAGTATAGCAAACTTTTTCCTTCAAGTCAACAGGTTTAAGCAACTCGCTCCCGTGGAACCGCTTCCATCTATGCCATTTATTTAAGGAGTCGCAAGACTCCTTGATGTGGAACCGTTTCCATTTCTATTTTACCTGAAATTTTTTGCCGAGTCAAGCAGGATTTCTTATCACAGTGTTTTTTCCCCACCTGCCCACTGTAAGTCGAATCTCTCCCTACAATTCCTTCACCATATAGCGCGACCCGCGTTCGAAACCCAAGCGCTGGTAATAAAGGCGCGTTCCAATCGCCGAAATCACCGCCAGGCGCCGGTAGCCGCGCTGGCGCGCCAGGCGCTCGGCCTCATCGATCAACTGGGCGCCCAGGCCAATATGCTGGGCGGCGCCATCTTCCTCCACCCCCACCGGCAGCGATTGTCCATATACATGCACTTCGCGAATAATCGCCGCCCCTTCCAGGTCTGCCATCCCGCTAGCCGGCGCTTCAGCGCCCGGCAGCGATAAACGCAGAAAACCAGCCAGGTGATCCTCCGGCGTATCGAACGACAGAAAATGCTCCTCCGCCCCTCCGGCCTGGTAAACAAGGTCATTCAATGATAAAGCATTGGGCTTGATTTTTCGCCCGGCGATCTCACGGCAGCGCACACACTGACATTTCGTTTCGCGGCGCGCCATCTCCTTGTGCACATCCTGGCGCAGGCTGGTGCGCTTGTTGCCTTCTACTACATTTGTCGATGGAATATCGCGGATCACCCGGTTCACCCGGCAGTAGCGCGGGATGGTGGTTTTTACATCTGCGATCAGATCAACCAGTTCCTGGGTGCTATAGGGCTGGTACTCGCCGCGCAGCCAATATTCGTATAACTCAGCGTTGGCGAGCAACTGGTTGGGATAAATTTTTATCTCATCCGGGCACAAATCTTCCCACAGGCGTTCAAAATCCTGCCGGTCAGACTCCAAAGTGGCCCCAAGCAGGTTGGGCATCCAATGCAACACCACCTTAAAGCCCCCCGCTCGCAGCAAGGCAACCGCCTGGCGAGTTTCAGCAACTGTGTGACCGCGCTGGTTCAAACTTAAAATGCGGTCATCCAGGCTTTGGGCGCCCATCTGCACCTTGGTTACCCCCAGGCGGCGCAGCCAATCCAGTTCTTTGGCGTCAACATGATCAGGGCGAGTTTCGATCACCAGGCCGACATTGCGGTGGGCAGCGTTCTCGTTGATTTCCTGGGCTTCTTCCAGGCTGGTCGATGGCTGACCGTTTAATGCATCCAGGCAGCGCTGCACGAACCATTCCTGGTAATCACGGCGGTAGGCGCTCCAGGTGCCCCCCAGGATCAACAGTTCCACCTTGTCGGTTGGGTGCCCGACCGCTTCCAGCGCTTCCAAGCGCGAACGGGTTTGCTCGAAAGGCTCAAAATCGTGCTCCAGGCCGCGCCGGGCGCCTGGTTCGTCAGGAAGATAACTCTTCGGCATGCGTACATCGGTGGGGCAGAATACGCATTTGCCGGGACACGGATAGGGCTTGGTCAGCACCGTCACTGTCGTGACCCCTGAAAGCGTGCGCACCGGCTTCAAGCGGATGCGCGCCAGCAAAGCCGGGTCGGGCTGCCATTCACCGCTCTCCACCAACTGGCGGTAAGCCGCCACCAAAATGTTTTTGCCAATGTAACCGCCGTCAGCCAGCGGATAACGACGCATGGCGTCCACCACCGCCTGTCCGGCGCGCACATGCTCCAAGACCTGGCGGGCAATCGCCAGCTTTTCGGGTGTATTCTGGCGCAATTCGTGCCAGGTTGGCGGATCATTTTTCAAGCGCATACCAGTATAATAGCCTCGTGAACACAGATGTATGTAACCAGTTAATCGAACTCAACCGTCAATTTTACCAGACCTTTGCAGCGGATTTCTCCGCCACCCGCCAGCGCCTGCAGCCAGGGGTCAGGCAGATCCTCGAACAAGTCTTGCTGACATTGCCGCCCAGCGCCGGCCTGCTCGACCTGGGCTGTGGTAATGGGGAATTGCAGCGGGCGCTGCAGCGCGGCGGTTTTAAGGGCTTTTATGTCGGGCTCGATTTCAGCCCTGGGCTTTTACAATTCACTTCATCGCAAGACTCGCGGGCGCAATTCATCCAGGCCGATCTATCCACACCCGGCTGGGATGAAGATTTACCGGGCGCGCCTTTCCAGGCCATCTGCGCCTTTGCCGCTCTGCACCACCTGCCCGGGCAGGCGCTGCGCCAGCGCACCATACAAACCGTCGCCCGGCTGCTGGCGCCAGCAGGCTGCTTTATCCACTCGCAGTGGCAATTCCTGAACAGCCCTCGCTTGCGCCAGCGCATTCAAGATTGGGCCGAGATCGGATTGACCTCCGACCAACTCGAAGCAGATGACTACCTGCTCGACTGGCGCGCCGGCGGCCGAGGCTTGCGCTATGTGCACCATTTTAGCCCACCCGAACTGGAAGCGCTGGCGCTTGAAAACGGCTTTGAGATCCGCCAGGTATTTTACGCCGATGGGGCTCAGGGCAACCTGGCGCTTTATCAGGTCTGGCAATTGAAAGAAAGTAGTATAGTATAATTGCCGGTAGTCCAACTTGAGAGGTATTTTTCAATTCCCATGCGAATATTGGTGCTTTCTGATATCCACGCCAACCTGACCGCCCTGGAAGCGGTTCTGCAGGCAGCCGGTAATTTCGATGCGACCTGGTGCCTGGGCGATCTGGTCGGCTACGGGCCGGACCCGAACGAATGTGTGCAGGCAGTGCGCCAACTGCCCAACTTGCTGTGCGTTGTTGGCAACCACGACGCCGCCGCGCTGATGCAGATCGACGCCGACACATTTAACCCTGAAGCACGCAGCGCCCTGCTGTGGACGCGACGACAACTCAGCCAGGAAAGTCGCGATTTTTTGAGCAACCTGCCAGAAAAACTCGAGGTCGACCGCGTGACCCTGGCGCATGGCAGCCCGCGCCATCCAGTGTGGGAATATTTACTGGATACGCGCACCGCTACAACCAACTTCGATTTCTTCGACACACCACTCTGCTTTGTCGGGCATACGCATTTACCGGTGCTTTACAGCCAACATAATAGTGACCACCTGGCGCGCCTGAACATCCCAGAACCGAACCAGGCCGTTCCTCTTGCTGAACGAGCAATTCTCAACCCGGGTTCGGTCGGGCAGCCGCGTGATCGCGATCCGCGCGCCTCTTTCGCCATTTACAACCAAAAGGAAAACACCTGGGATTACCGGCGCGTGGAATACGAGATCGATGCCGTGCAAAAGCGCATGGCCAATGCCCACCTGCCCGACCGGCACATCCAGCGCCTGGCAGCCGGTTGGTGAGACCGCAGACCCTGGAAGCTGGTGCAGCTTGCAGGGTTTTCTATTTTCCATCCAGGAACCATTTCATTCTAACAAGCGTCTAGATCGTATTCAGAACAATTTGTAATCATTCGTGAGGAGGAAGATATGTTCGCAAAATTAATTCGCTCGTTTAGACGGCACGCCGGATGGACGCTGTTGCTACTTGGCGTTATCGCCCTGGCTCTCGGAGGCTGTGCTTCTGCCGCATCCCCGATGTATGAACAAAAGACCTTCAGCGGCGCAGCGCCGGGCGCGCCTGCCCCTGCCGAACGCATGGATTTGGGCTATACGTCAGAGAGCTACGGCGGCGAAGCCGAAATGCTGCCGGCGGGAGACACCTCGCAAGAAATCAAACGCATCGTGCTCAAGAACGCCAGCTTGACGGTAGTGGTAGACGATCCATCCAAAGCCATGGATAGCATCTCCCGCCTGGCAGAGCAGCTGAATGGCTTTGTGGTCTCAGCCAATATGTACCAGACCGAGCTGGCCAGCGGCGTCAAAGCGCCCCGCGCCTCGATCACCATCCGCATCCCAGCCGAGAAGCTCAACGATGTGCTCGATCAGATCAAAGCCCTGAGCAACCAGGACGCCTTGAGCGAGAGCATTAACAGCCAGGATGTCACCCGTGAATACACCGACTTGCAGTCCCGCCTGCGCAACCTGGAAAACTACGAAACGCAACTCAACCGTTTCCTGGAACAGGCTGAGTCCACCGAAGACGCTTTGAATGTCTACAACCAGCTGGTGGGCGTGCGCGAGCAGATCGAAGTCATCAAAGGGCAGATCAAGTATTACGACGAATCGGCTGCCCTGTCTTCGGTGAGCGTGGAACTGATTGCCAATGCCGCTATGCAGCCCCTGACCATCGGCGGATGGCAGCCAGGCGGCGTTGCCCGCGACGCCATCCAATCTCTGATCGACGCCGTCAAATTCATCATCAACGCCGTGATCTGGATTGTGCTCTACCTGCTGCCAGTTCTGCTCCTGATTGGTGTCATCTTTATCCTACCCTTCATCCTGTTCTTCCGCTGGGTGTTCAAACGCCGGGCAGGCGCCAAACTGGCAAAAGCCCAGGCCCAGCCGCCCGCCAAAACTGAATAACCCCGATTTACTCCGCGTTAGGGCGAAGCAAACGCCTGGATGATTGCACGGTGTTCAACCAATCTCCTGCATTTGCTTCGCCCTTTTTCTATTCAGCGCGCTGAGTGACTACATTTTAAATTGGGTCAATCGCAAAGGTTTGAGAACGATTTGGGATGAAATACTCAAACAACATAAGTTCAAAAATGACAACTTACTCGAAGGACGATAACTGAGCACCTTCAGCTAACCATCTCCTCTGATCCGTTGCCAGACTGCACTATATCCTCTATAATGGGGGTCTATGAAAGAGCTTGCCAACCACGCCCGCAATCTGCTCGGAATTTCCCTGAGCGCCGCCCAACTCAACGCCCTGGAACGCTATGAACAAGAGCTGCTGGCCTGGAACCAGCGCCATAACCTGACAGCTATCCGCCAACCGGCGGAGATTCGCATCAAGCATTTCCTCGATTCGCTGACCTGCCTGCCGCTGCTGCGCGAAAAACCGCTCGAACGTGTAATCGATATCGGTAGCGGGGCTGGTTTTCCCGGTTTGCCCTTGAAAATCGTGCATCCAACGATGCAGTTGACCATTGTTGAATCGGTTGGCAAGAAAGTCGATTTTTGCCGGCACGTTGTCCAAACTCTTGGGCTCGAAAATGTGCAGGTGCTGTGCGAGCGCGCCGAAACGGTTGGGCAAATGCCTGCCCACCGCCAGCAGTACGATTGGGCGCTGGCGCGCGCTGTGGCAGTGCTGCCGGTGTTGGTTGAATATCTGCTGCCGCTCACGCGCGTGGGTGGTTCTATGCTGGCGATGAAAGGCGAAAGCGCCCCCGCCGAAGCGCATGCCGCTGAGCACGCCGCCCACCTGCTCGGCGGCAGCCTGCGTAAACTGCACCCCATCAACTTGCCAGGGGTGGTTGAAGAGCGCTACCTGGTGATTATCGACAAGATCGCCGCCACCCCCGACGCCTACCCGCGCCGGGTGGGCGCGCCGTCTAAAAAACCCCTGCACGGTAAAAAATAAACTTCAGGCGCCAGTTACTCGCCCGGCGTTAATCTGCCAGATGCGCGCCAGCTTGGTGAATTCTTGTGAAAAGAGATCGAAATCGGTCGTGGTCAGCATGGCCTGCTCAACCGTCAGCAAACGCTGTAGCAAATCCTGGCGGCGATCCGGATCGAGTTCTGCCAACACTTCGTCCAATAGCAGCACCGGCCATTCGCCAGTGATCTGTTTCATCCAGGCCACTTCGGCAAATTTGAGCGCCAGCACAGCGCTGCGCCCCTGGCCGCGTGAGCCATAAATCCCCAAATCGATGCCATTGCTCAAGAAACGCAGTTCATCGCGGTGCGGCCCGCTGGTCGTAACGCCGCGGGCGATCTCTTCGCCGCGCGCCTGCTGCAAACAGGCCAGGAAGCCATTGCGGATTTTCTCCAGGCTCAAGCCAGAGCGATCAACCGGCGCGTCGAGCGGCAAGGCAAATTGCCCGGGGCGCTGCGGTGTGGGGTCGTATGACGGCTGGTACGCCAGGCGCAAGACTTCCTGCCCGCGCGTCAGTTCGCTGTGAGCGCGCGCCGCCAGGATTTCCAACTCCTGGATGGCGCGGATGCGCCCCTGGATGATCCTTGCGCCAGCCTCCGCCAGCTTTTCATCCCAATAGGTCAATTGCTCCGGGTCACCGCTGCGCTCGCCCAACTGTTTGAGCAAAGCGTTGCGCTGGGTCAAGATGCGCCCGTAATCGGACAGTAATTGGGCGAAGTTGGGAATGACCTGCCCCATCGCCAGGTTCAGGTAACGCCGGCGTTCTTCGGGGGCGCCATCTACCACCCTCAGCATATGCGGTAGGAACAAAACGGCGTTGAAAGCGCCAACCACCTCGCCCACTTTGCGTTTCACCCCATCCAACAAGATTTCTTTGCGCAGGTTTGCCGTTCCATTGAAACCACCCTTCTCCTGGATCAGGCGCACTTCCAAACGATGCCCGGCGCCGGTCGAAACCGATGAATAGCGGAAATCTGCTACCAGCCGAGCCACCGCCAATGGCTCTCGCCCGGCGATAAAATTAACCAATTGACGATCATTGCTGGCATGGAAGGAGACAAAGGTCGCTAAAAAATAGATCGCTTCGAGAAGGCTGGTTTTCCCCTGGGCATTGCCACCAACTAATAAGACCGGCCCGCCTGGTACATCAATATCCAGGCGGGCGAAGTTGCGAAAATCGGTCAGTGAAAGATGCGTGAGCAGCATGTTTGCCTGAGCAGGACAGGCGCTTTAATCGGCAGGGACTGCCTGGCGCGGCTCATCCTCGCTCTTCCACACTCGAGTAGCCCGGTCGGTGAATAACACGCCGTTCAGGTGATCGATTTCGTGTTGGAAAATGCGCGCCAGCCAACCATCGGCTTTGATTTTAAACGGCTGTCCGTGGCGGTTGAGGCCCTTGACCACCACCCCCAACGAACGTTCAACGTCTCCCAAGAAGCCAGGAATGGAAAGGCAGCCTTCCGTACCTTCTTCAGTCTCGGGTGAGAAGCGAGTAATCTCTGGGTTGACCACAGCATACAGACGTAGAGGAGCGTCCTCATCCTCATCGTTGCCATATTCGACCACGATCACGCGCTGCGATACCGCCACCTGCGGTGCTGCCAGGCCAACGCCCGGCGCGGCGCGCATGGTTTCGATCATTTCATCGATCAAATTCTGCAAGTCGCCGTCAAAGCGGGTCACCTTTTGCGCTTTACGGCGCAGCACTGCATCAGGAATACTCACAATTTCTCGTAATGCCATAAGCCTCTTACTCTTTCGCTCTCTCAGGAAAATCAACGAGTAATTTTACCGCAAAGCTCGCCTAGGGCGCTTCGTTCTCTGGATTCTCTAATTTTACCGACTGGGAGTGGTAAGCAACAAACCAGTCCACCATATGCTCGCGCTCGCGTTTGCTGGCTTCTTCTTGCTTGCGCAGCAAGAGCGCCTGGCGGTAATCTGAAACGTCTTGGTGCACCTGATCGGGGTTGTACACACCATCGAAGGTGAATTGTGTTTGGCCAACATTAATCACCACATTGCCATAATTAAAGATAATGTTGATCAGGTTGGCGCGCAAGTGTTCCACCCGAAAATCCTGTGCGTCCAATGGAGCGGTTTTCTTCTCTTCCCGTCCTAGCGGTTTCTTGTCGATATCCATAATTTGATCGGGAGTCAGGCGATAGATATCGTTGCTCCAATCGACATACTCATACAGCCACCAGACAATTACCACCAGCCATACCAGCAGTAAGACCCCAAATAAGAGGGTTTGACCATACCACAACGCCGCGCCCAGGCCAATCATGCAAGCGAATAATAACAAGGTCGGCGCCCAGGCCTGCCCAAGCAGCACCAACAAATGCTTGCGATAAGTAATAACCTTACCTTCCTGGTAACGCACTTTAAGGAAGGTGTTGATAAACTCAGCCAGGGCGCTCTTCTTGGGTTGCGCCTTTTTGGGCGGCGCGGCAGGCCTGGGGAAAGGCGCCTCGGGTGGCTTATCTGCCGGAAGAACTTCTTTTTCGAGATGGTATTTTGCCATCAAGCCAGTTTCAATGGCCTTTTCAAATTCTTGGGCTTCTTTTTCTTTTGAAATGGCAATCACGCGGGTTTTGTAGCCCTCAACAAAACGCGCAAACAAAGCCGGGCGCGACATATTTTTCATTGCTATGGTACCGGTGTAGGTGCGCACTTCGACTGTGCCGTAACCAAACTGGCGCCCCCAAAAGCTGGAGACAGTGTTGACTGCCAGCACCGAGTTGAGCGGCGCCTCACGCCGGCTATCGTATAAAAAAATGACTTTCTCTTGCCAAACGACCCTACGGCTGGTAACGATATAGTAATCGTTGCTCCAATCCACCAGGTCATATACAATCCACAATATTATTCCCAACAGGGGAATTCCAAAAAGAAAAGCGCCAAAACCAAGCCCTTGCCAGCCATCCTGGGCAGTCAGGAACAGCCAGGCTGCCAGGGTGAGAAAGGCTACGGTGGTTGGGCCGAGCAATGACAGCACCAAAAAAAGTTCATGCTTACGGGTGATGTAGTAGATAATCTCGTCTTCCGCCAACCAGTCGAAGTGCAGCCGGCGCGCCAACTTACGCCCACTGGCTGTGGCCGTCAGGTTCAAGCGAATTGAAGGGTATTCTTGAATAAATTTTTGGAAGTCTTGCTGGCCAATCCGCAAAACAGAAAGCGGCGTCTCGGCGATTACCGAAGCAGTGCGGTTCGTATAAAAGAGCAGCGCATATTCGCCGAAATAATCTCCCGTACTTAAAACATTCAGTAATTTCTGGCCGCGCCTTTCACGGCGATAAACGCGCGCCCGCCCTTGAAAGACAATATAGAAGTAATCCGCGGTGTCACCCTCATCAAAAACATGTTCGTAGGGTTTGAATTCCGCCAACTCGAACATGCTGGCTGCCCGTGCCACCTGGGCGTCGTCTAAGCCCAAAAAGAGATATTCCTTACGTAGCACCGCCACCCGGCGGGCAAGTTCAGCGTCCATCATTCACATTTTAACACGTTCTTTGATAGAATTAGGCCTGCTTCACCACAACTATCCATAATCTTGGAGGATTAAAATGCCGATTCACTTTGGCACCGATGGATGGCGGGCAGTCATCTCAGACACATTCACCTTCACAAATTTACGGATGGTCGCACAGGCCATTGCAGACGCCAGCGCTGCAGAAGGTTGGCGTAATGGAAAAACCAACCAGGATCAGGAAGAACAACGAAAAATCATTGTTGGTTTCGACACCCGCTTTCTCTCAGACCGTTACGCCAGCGAGGTGGCCAGAGTGCTGGCAGCCAATGGCTATACCGTCTACCTGGCACAGGCCGACGCCCCTACCCCGGCGATCTCCTACACTGTCAAAGCGATGGGGGCGCGGGGCGGGGTGATGATCACCGCCTCCCACAATGCGCCGCGCTACAATGGCGTGAAACTCAAAGCTGATTACGGCGGTTCAGCATCGAGCGAGCAATGTCGCAGCGTTGAAGTCTACCTGAACGATAACGAAGTGCGCGGACGTGGGCCGAACCTGATGGATTTCGAACAAGCGCGCAAATTAGGGTTGATTCATCGCTTCAATCCTATCCCCGCCTATAACGAACACCTGCGCACGCTGATCGATTTTGATAAGATCGCCGACCAACCCCAGCGTATTGTGGTCGATTCCATGTATGGTTCAGGGCGCGGGGCGATTAAAGGCATTTTGCAAGGCACAGGTTGCGAAGTGCAGGAGATTCGCGGCGAGATGAACCCCGGTTTTGGCGGCGTACATCCCGAGCCGATTGCTCGCTACCTGGGATCGCTGGCAGGCGCCATCAGCACCCACATGGGAGATTTCGGCCTGGCAACCGACGGTGACGCCGACCGCATCGCTGCCATGGATGAACGCGGCAATTTTGTCGACCCGCATAAGATCATGGCGCTGGCGTTTCAATACCTGGTCGAAACGCGTGGCTGGCGCGGCCCTGTCGTGCGCACCGTCTCGACCACCCGCATGATCGACCGTCTGGCAAAAGTATACGACCTGCCAGTTTACGAAACACCGGTCGGCTTTAACTACATTGCCGATTACATGCTCAAAGAAGATATCTTGATCGGCGGTGAAGAATCCGGCGGCATCGCTTTTCGCGGCCATATCCCCGAAGGCGACGGGATTTTGATGGGCTTGCTGCTGCTTGAAATCGTAGCCAGTTCGCAGACTTCTTTGCACGAGTTGGTAGAAAACTTGCTGAGCAAAGCCGGGCCAGCTTTTTACGAACGCAAAGACCTGCGTTTGAGCCGCCCGGTTGCCAAAGCGCAAATGTCGCAAAAGCTAAAAGAAGAGGCGCCCGCCCAAATCGGCGGGGAGAGCATAAATGAAATTCTTACCAAAGATGGGGTCAAATATATTCTGGCCGACGACTCGTGGCTGCTAATCCGCCCATCGGGCACAGAGCCGGTCTTGCGTGTGTACGCCGAGGGGCGTACTCAAGCGATGGTGCAAGCGCTGCTTGGCTATGGCGAAAAAGTTGCCGCCAGCAGCAGCGCCTGAACCCTTTATCCGGGGGCTGTCAATCATTGGTTAACAGCCCCCGGATCGATAATCGAAGATTACGCTGTGCGTAAACGGCGAGCCAGAAAGATCACTACCACCAACAGGAAAGACAACCCAATCAATAACGGCAATCCAACCTCATCTGCAAAGCCGGTTTTGGAGAGCTCAGCAGCCGTTGAAGTTGCCCCTAGCACGCTGGCGGTCGACGTGCCAGCCAACAATAAGGCATTTTGCGTCAAAGTAGCGTGCAAGGCTGTGGCGGTCGCCTGAGCGGCTGGCAAGGTTAGAGTAGGAACAGAGTCAGTGGGAGCAACTACGACTACCGAGGTCGGCGTAGATGGTACCGTAGGCTCAGGGGTAGCGGTGTTCGTCGGTGTCGCCGTGTAGGATTGAATCTGCGCCAGCATATCCGCAGTAGCAGTTTCTAGCAAAGCGCGAGTAACTTCGGCGTCTAGTTCAGCGCTTTGCGTTTCCAAGGCTGCGGCTTGTTGGGCGCGCAATGCGTTGTTGCGCGGCAGCAGCACCAGCGCATACACTCCGAGGCAAAGTAATGCCAACACCGCAACTGCCCCGAGAGCGCCAGCAATCAGGATAAAGTTGCGATTGCTGGACTCCTCCGGAGGCGCTCCCTCCGATGTATCGATGACATCATCATAATCTGAATCTCCAAAATCCATGACGGTTCTCCTCCTAAAAGAAATTCCCGCTGCTAACCAATCACTTCCAGGTTGGCAAGTGGTTCGATCACATTCTCGCCAGATTCCAGGCGCACTTCTGCAGCCTGGGCGCGCAGACCGCTAGGCAGCAAACTCGGGCCAAGCAGTTGCAATAACACACCAGTTTGGCTGGCGTGGGGAGCGCGTAAAATGCGCACCTGTTTTTGTGGAGCAAAGGTCTCCGCATCACGCCGCGGCGCCACATATCCGTCGGACGGCAAAGGAATCACCACCTCCGGTCTCACCCCGGTCAATGGATTCCACGCTTCAGCGTTCAAAGCCACTTCTCGCCGGTCATTGGTCGAAAGTAGCTTAAAGGCGACGTTGTTCATCGGGCGTGCCCCGAAACCTTCGAGCAACATAACTGGTAGTTGCAATTTTTGCGCCACTTTCGCCAACGCACCCGGCATACTGGCAAGAATCAGGCCGCGCAATGGTAAATCTTCAGCGTTTTGCAGCACTTCTGCATTCTCACAGCGCCCACCCAATACGATCGCGCCCCGCATCGAGACATCGATTTGATCGGGCGTGAGCAAATGCTCTGGCGACTTGGCCAAAACTGACATCAAACCGAATTCAACCTTGCCATTTCCCCACACCCCCTGCACCACCGCGCCAGTCGCTTCGATGATCACGCCTTTATCCGAAACAAGTTCAGCAATCTCCCCTGGTACACCCGCCTTGAGCTGCAAAGGTTTTCCAGCCAGCTCGATCAGCGCCTGGCCGCCATCCATCATAATTATTTTTCCATCACGAGGGGCGTAAACGCGCCGGGCAGGAAAACCAACCGGTCCAGCCAGTAAGTCGCCTTTTTCGATGGACGCACCTTCCTGAACCTGAATATATTGGGAAACCTGTTTCGGCGAAACACGCAACCCGCGCGCCAGATCTAACAAGAGATGCTCGGCATGCAAATCGGCTTGCGCCACAAGATCGGTTGCGCTGACTTTTTGTCCTTTACGCACCAGAATCTTACCGGGTACCGGCAAAATTCGCTCCCGGCGGAAAGTTGTCACTGGAACAATATGGGTTACGGGTGCTATCATGACTGCTTCGCTCCCAGAGACGAAAGCCACTTTTTATAGAGTTCACTGCGTTTGCCAACATCATCGGGCAGTTTAAGCGGGCGTCCTCGGGCGTCGATGATGACACCCAAAGCGCCTCCAATTACTCGCATCGTCCCACCTCGCCCGGGCGAGCCCATCCCCACATCAGCCCGATGCAGCGGGTGAAGCTGTAAGCGCGCAGTCTGGCCATATGGCAATGGCAGCATTTCGATGACCCCTTGCTTGACTTCCAGGCTGCGCTCTTGACCCCCTTCATAAGTCATCTTGAGTTTGAGCACCGGCACACCTGGGCGCACTCTGGCAATCGGTGAGATGACCGTTCCAAGATGCAAAAATGAATTCGAGTCCAGGATTTGCACAGCCATCAGCGGGTTCACCGCTGCAGCAGCCCCCAGCGCGGCGGCGATCTGGTTTTGATCTAAAACCAGCGTTGACGCGCCAGTTGGTTGTAGACCATCCAACGCCAGCAAGGCGCTGTAGGCCAGGTTGGGAGCACGGGCGAAGATGCTGCCAGTCAAAATAACCGGTTCCATCCACGGCAACATGGCGCCTCCCGGTCCAGCGACGCCGTCAGGAAAACCCGATGCCAATAAACGCAAGGCGCTTTGCATAGCCTGGCGCGCCAGCGCCAGTTCGATATCAAATTCCTCAGGAGTTACCGGCAGGCTGGCAGGGAAAATTGATTTGTTGTAGGCATAATCGATAATCTGGTCATCGGTTATGGGGTGTGATAACCAGTGTTTCACTGACGCTACAGAGGCATATTCGCATAATTCAGGCGCGCCTTGCCCCAGCCCCAACTGCGGATAAACGCCAATGGTTAGCTGTCCGGCAAAGGCTGCTGCCATGGAAGTTGCCGAAGCCGACACGTCGACCCCCAAGACGCCTTTTTTAGCGCCGTGAGTTTTGCTCAAGAATCGCACAACGCGTCCCAGGGCAGTTGAAGCTGGCGCCAGGCTTCCTTTGGCCCAGGTATTCAATTCAGCAATTCCTGGGAGCTGCTGCGACCGGATCAGGCCGAATATTTTTGCGGCCTGGAAATGCGCCGCTTCAAGCTGCTCAACCTCTAGTGTTGGGCGGATATTGGGCGCAAAATGGAGTTTTGCAAGCCCGCCCAGGGTCGCCTCAACTCGCGCTTTCAGGGCTTGATTGCCAACAAATAAAATTTGCGGGCGTTGGTTTTCAGGCATGAGATAACAGGCCAGGGCGACCGCTTCGAGAAGTTTCAACACAGATTGAGAGGCGCCGCCTTCAACTCCGCCGGCAACCACAATCAGGTCTGGGCGCGTCCGCAAGATGGCATCCATGCGCGCTTCGGGCTTGCGCCGGTCATTCAGGCTGATCGATAATGCAACTTGCCCAAAGATCGTTTGAACCAGGCGTTTGGCGCTCTCTAAAGAGACATCTTCCAACAACCCAACCACCACAACCCGTAACGGAGCGCCGGCAGAAAACAACGCTGCAAAGGCATCCACCCCAGAGCCATCGCCTGGAGCAGGCATGATCAATTGTTGCGATCCATCCAGGAACGACCGGCCGGTGACCTGCTGCAGGTTATCGAGCGCCGCGCGCACACCTTCACTGACATTGAGAAACGGCGCGGCTGCGGTAGATGGCGCCGCGCCAGCCGCAACGAATCGATAACGGCCTTCAACAACATCGAAAAGCATGGCGCGGGTCGAGATCGAACCGACATCCACTACTAACATTGAGTCTGCATCAACTAATGAGGGTGGCATACTTTTTCCCGGCTTATGGTTGAAGGAATGAGAAAATCAAATTCACAATAAACTGCCAGCGTTCGATTAGCGCAGCCAACGCCGCCGAATACACTCCTGCCAACGTAACTCCAAAAGCAATGGCGATAAATACCTGTCCAAGCCTGGCAATCGCCTCGATCCAGGCCGCTCGTTCAACGACCCCGCTGCTGGAGGCGCGCACGCCGAAGTGAAAATAGATCAGGCTGGAGACAACTCCCACCAACACAATCCCGCCATTCATCACTTCCCAAGGCACATTCTGGTTGGCAGCCTGGATGGCGCGTAAATCGAATAAGTTGATGGTCGCCAGGGATTGCGGGAAGATCGTCCCTGTTACTGCGCCGCCGACCGCCACAGCAGCCCCCACGCCCACCAAAAACGCCGCCACGGGGGTCCCCAGGCCAGAGAAACGCCGCCAGGCTTTGGTCAGCAATAGTAATCCCATCACCAATGGCACAATGATAACCACCCATTGGTTTGGATCGCCTGAGAAGAAAGGCAAGATGACCTGCGGCCAGATTACGCTGACACAAATCATGACCACCAGATAAGCCGTGACTACTCCGATGAAGATGTGAATGGCTATCCGGAAGAGAGCATTATCTCCTAAGAGATAGCTAAAAACGAAAAGCGTCAGCAATAGCCCGGTGAACACGCCCAACAAATCAGAAAGTGCCATGCTTATCCCTCGCTTCCTGAGTCGTCTTTGCTGCGTCCAACCAGCAGTGAGGTTCCATTTACTGCTCCCCCCAGCACAATTAGCAGGCTGGCAACCAGCAGCCCGATACTGAAAGCCGACCAGCTTTGACTGGCGCTGCCACGCCGTCCAAACGAGCTTTCATAAGCCACCGCGCCTGCTATGCCACTGACCATGCCTGCAACCTGGCGGGGATTGGATTGAAAATATGGCCGGATGAGCGGTTCGGCCTGGGCGCTGGTAACCATAAGCAGAGGAATACCGTGTAAACCAGTGTGAGTTTGTTCGATCCAGGCGCGCCCTAATTCCGGATTTTCTGTTACCACCATCACCATCGCGAAATTCGCAATGGTGGTGACAGCCTGTAAATTCGGCAAATCCCATGCCAGCTCTCCATCCATGGTGGAGGGCAAAGTTTGCCGTGGATTATGCACAAAGCTAAGGATGCCAGCCAACCCGCCAGGGATAAAGCCCAGGTTGGTATAGTGCATGGGACTTCGGTATTGGTGGTTGCTAATCTGGTTGACATGCTGAACCAGGTTCTCAGCCTGGATCGGACCGGTAGGCGTGGTGGAAACCAGAGTCAAAAAGGCGCCTTTGATCATCAAGTGATCGATCACCGCACCGGCTGCGGACTGCATTTCGGCGGAGAATCCGGGCTGGTAATCTACCACCACCAATACCGGTCTACCAGAAGGCAGACTATCGACTACCTGGCGAGCGTTATATTCACCCACAAAGGAATCTACGGTCATCTTGGGCAAGGCCATTTGCACGCTGCTGCTAATCAGAGGCGCGAGGATGGATAAAATCAACGCCAAGGCAATCAGGATTCGCAAAATGTGCTGTGGGGCAATAACCGGACGCCCCGGGATAGGTGAGGCCTCGTTTTCTGTTTCTACCAGATGATGCAATAATTCAGCATGCGCTTTTTGAAGTTCAGGAGCATGTAATTTGATCGAATAAACGGGGGGTTTCCGAGAGTAAGCAATATCAGGCTCGGCCGGCAAAACGCCTTGCAGGCCCGCCAGTGGCCCCGCGCCTTCCGCCGGGGCGTCGCTTTCCTGCCCGGCAAAAATCTCGCCCGCTGCCATCGGACGCATTGCTTCGAGCCAACCAGGCAAGTCAGCCGGCGACAGGCCAATTTCTGGTTCTTCAGTTTGAGAACCAGCATCGAGAGATTCGCTGCTTGAGAACCAATCTGGCAGGTCTGCCGGCAAGTCCGATTCGCCCTCCCCTAAATCGCTAAAAGCAAATGGACCGGCAGGCGCTGGGGGCGGTGTCTCAGTCACCGGCATTTCAGAGAATGTTTCCTCTAATTCCCGTAACCAATCTGGTTCTTCAGCAGAGAGAATTTGAGAAACAGGAGATTCTTCACCGGTGATGATGGGTGGAAGATCTTCGTCAACGGTTTCTTCTAATCCCGCCAGCCACTCTTTCATGTCCTGATCTAATTCGTCTGCTTGAAGGTCGGATGCCTGTGGTCGGCTTTGAGCGGCTTCAGTCTTGGTCTCCTCAAACCACTCCGGTAATTCACCGGCGAATTCACCCTCAAGTGTGATCTCTGCCTCGCTTGCCTGCCAATCCGGCGTTTGCGGCGCTTTCTCATCAGGCTCTGCGCCTATCTCAGACAACCAATCCGGTAGTTCGGCGCGAAAATCTCCGGCGGGGGCGGCTTCTCTTTCGCTCGCCTGCCATTCCGGTGTTTGCGACGCTCCTTCGGCTGGTGTTTCTGCGGCTGGCTCAGATAACCAGTCTGGCAGTTCGGCGTCAAAATCTCCGGTGGGGGCAGCCTCTGCCTCGCTCGCCTGACGATCCGGCGTTTGTGAGGCTGCTTCGGCTGGTGTTTCTGCTGCTGGCTCGGACAACCAGTCTGGCAGTTCGGTGTCGAAATCTCCGGCGGGGGCAGCCTCTGCCTCGCTCGCCTGACGATCCGGCGTCTGCGGTGTCATTTCGGCTCCGGATAACCATTCGGGTAATTCCTGGCTTTCTTCAACACTGGAGGTAACCGGGCTTGCCAGCCATTCGGGAATTTCACTCTCAGGTATGTCATCACCGGACATATCAGGCGGAAGCCGTTGGTCTTCGGTTCGAAGATCTGACAGCCAATCTGAAAGGCTACCGCTGGTAGCAGCAGGTAATTCGGTTGATTCACTCTGTGATTCCGAAATTCCAAGCCGGGTCAACCAATCTGAGTCCCCTTGTTCGGCGCTACTCATCTCATCATCAGGTACATCGGACGAATGATAATCCATCCGCATTCCAGACAACCAGTCCGGTTCTCCAGTTGATCGATCCTCCGCAGGTTGAGATTGTTCTGACTGCCCGGCCTGGAAGGAGCTTAACCAATCGGACAAATCACCTTGCGAAGAAGCTGGTTGATCTCCAGGTTGGTTGATGATTAAAGGTTTCAGACGCGCCTCGCAAAACTGGCACGCCTCCAGGTCATCTGTGTTTGGTTTTCCGCACATCGGACAGCGCACTTCAGCCATCGACCCTAGCCTCCATACGGACGATCTGCGCCCATGAGAACTCGCAGCCCGGCAGCCACTGCTCCCAAGCCAACGCCAAGCAAGATTCCACGCCCACCGGCAACGGCGGGAACCTGCACCAGCCAATCTCGCGCCGCGCGTAGCGCAGGAATTTCCAAATCAGGAAAAGTAGCTGCGCCGATCAAGACAAAAACGGTTGTCGCAAGAAAGATCACAGAGAACGTATCCAAACGACGTTGAAGTAAGCGCGCCAGCGAATATACCAATACAACTGCCAGCACAGCCATCAAGCTGCTCTCAACCGGGTTGACAATATAACGCATCGTCCACAACGACCAACCCGAGGCGCCAAATAAACCGAACTGCTCGATGCTTAATGCAATCAGGGTGGCAAAGAAGGAAAGCAGCAAAACCAGGCTGTAAATTCCTGCTGGCTGCGGGCCTTTAAGTTTGCGCAAGTGGGTGCGCAGCAGATTGAACGCCCCCACAAGCAAAAGAAAAGACGCCAACACAACCGTCCAGAATAAGAAGGTTGCTCTCAAGTCTGCCAGAAGTGGGAAATCAACGAAATAGCCCAGGAGAACAATCAGCCCACTGCCAATCGCCAGCGCAGCCAGAAAGTAGGTTTTTATGCCCAATTTCACAGCACACCTGCCAGTTTCAAAATCGCGCCCACGAGCATTACGCCCACCAACAACCAGCGCATCACATCCTGGGCTTTGACGCTCGCCAGGTGAGAAGCGCCAGCTTGAATATAAGCCCCACCAGCGAAAAGCTCTTCGCCGATCAAGGGCTCTTGAGCGGCGGCGTACAAGGTTGCCTGCGCCGGTAAACTGTCGCTGCCGGCCAGGATCATACTGCCGCTGCGCTCAGCCGCATCGGCAAGCAACCCCACCTCGCTGCCAAAATGCCCAGCCAGGAGATTGACCGCCACCTGCTGATCATACATCACAGGTATTGCTCCGGCGGTATAGGTCAGCGGCGTCAACCCACTGACCTGACCTTGTTCGGGTTTATATTGGTTTGGGGCGCCGATGGTGTGATATACATTCTTCAAGGTATCTTGAGCCAGAATTGCCAGAGTTGGTTCGCCGCTGGTACTTATCGGAGGGCGGTCGCTGATGGAAGCCGCCCGAGCGATGCGCTGCAGCATGCTCAGTCCCACCAGCCCCGAAGCGCCTTGTAAACCGCTCACCCCGCCCCAACCTAATGAGATGTGCAAACGTTGCCCGGCTTCTACAGCCAGGCCGATCCCGCGACGCAATTTTGTGAAAGCGGGGATGTCGCGCAGGTAGCGCCTGGCGCGCCTTCTGCCCAACCAGGCAAAAACCAGGATCAGGCCAAAGAAAACCACGACAAAAATTAAGCCATACAATTCAACCATTTTATTGACGCGCCGCCTCCCGAAGCAACTGAATAAACGCTTGAGTAGATTCTGGCTCTTCAAGCAGCTTTGCGGCTGCGATCAGATCTTTATCTGGCAAGACAAAATTCAGCAGCGGTTGTGCAAGATAGATCACTTGAGCGCCGACGACAGTCAACGCCCCAGCTGCGTCTAACATGGAAGCCAGCCAATCCTGCAACCCCCACCGGTTGATAGCTGTAATCCAAACCCGCCACAAGTGCTGGTCTGTTTCCATAAGACACAGTATAGCACAAATCTAAATAACCGGGAATCGGTAACAAGCGGGGTTTTCCTTACAAAACTGCATTTTCTGCATACTTCAAGGTAATCACAAGAAACCTGGAGTTCCCGAAAAACCGGCCTCAATACGAGTAAACCTGTCTTAAATATGACAGTTCGCAGGTATTTTTCATGCCATATATAACTATCCCTATCTCCAAAAACAAGCTAGACTTATGAACTGAATGGAACTCGCAACGCCTGGCGCGCAAACAGGCGTTATACTTGGAGAAATTATATTGTCGAAAATCAAAATGGAGAAAAACATGAAAAGACCTTTGGTAACGATCGATGGCAATGAAGCAACTGCTTTTGTTGCCCATAAACTCAGTGAAGTGATTGCAATCTATCCAATCACACCATCTTCATCGATGGGCGAATTGGCCGATGAATGGTCTGCTCACCACCTCAAAAACATTTGGGGCACCATACCGCTGGTGATCCAACTGCAATCCGAAGGCGGTGCAGCCGGGGCAGTACATGGCGCTTTGCAGACTGGCGCTCTCACCACCACCTTCACGGCCTCGCAGGGTTTGATGTTGATGATTCCCAATATGTACAAGATCGCTGGCGAACTGACTTCCACCGTGTTTCATGTATCGGCGCGCTCGCTGGCTGCGCAAGGGCTGTCGATTTTCGGCGACCACTCTGACATCACCGCTACCCGCAGCACAGGATTTGGCCTGATTGCCTCCAACTCGGTTCAGGAAGCGCAGGATATTGCTGCGATTACCCACGCTGCCACGTTGGAAGCGCGGGTTCCTTTCATCCATTTCTTCGACGGTTTTCGCACCTCGCATGAAGTGAACAAAATCGAGCAACTGACTGAAGAAGATCTGAAAGCCATGATCGATGAAAGCCTGGTGCATGCTCATCGCCAGCGCGGTCTCTCTCCCGATCGCCCGGTGTTGCGCGGCACTGCCCAGAACCCAGATGTTTATTTCCAGGCGCGGGAAACGGTCAACCCATATTATGCCGCTGCGCCGGCGATTGTCCAGAAAGCCATGGACAAATTTGCCAGCCTGGTGGGGCGCCAATACCATTTATTTGAATATGTCGGTGCGCCAGACGCAGATCGTGTGGTCATCATCATGGGCTCTGGAGCCGAGACAGCCGGCGAAACCGCCGAATACCTGAGCGGGAAAGGCGAAAAGGTGGGTGTGATCAAAGTGCGCCTTTACCGCCCATTCTCTGTTGAGCATTTCATTAAAGCACTACCCACCAATGTGAAGAGCATCGCCGTACTCGACCGCACCAAAGAACCGGGCAGCGCAGGCGAACCGCTCTATATGGATGTAGTGACAGCGATCAGCGAAGGCTGGAAGCAACCCGCCCGCCCGACTATGATCGGCGGTCGTTATGGCCTTTCTTCAAAAGAGTTCACCCCCGCCATGGTCAAAGCGGTTTTCGATGAAATGCTCAATGAAACACCCAAGAACCACTTCACCGTCGGAATTCTCGATGATGTCAGCAATACCAGTCTGCCATATGACCCTCATTTCTCGATTGAATCACCCGACACCGTTCGCTGCGTGTTCTGGGGACTGGGTGCAGACGGCACCGTTGGCGCAAACAAGAACTCGATCAAAATCATTGGTGAAGAAACCGATTTCGGAGCGCAAGGATATTTCGTCTACGACTCCAAAAAATCCGGCTCTGAGACCGTCTCGCATTTGCGTTTCGGCCCCAAGCCAATCCGGGCGCCCTACCTGATTGGACAGGCGCAGTTTGTGGCTTGCCACCAGTTCTCCTTCCTGGAACGTTACGATGTTCTCAAATACGCCGCCCCGGGTGGAGTTTTCTTGCTGAACAGCAATTACGGCGCCGACGAAGTGTGGGATTATCTGCCGAGAGAGACACAGAAAGCCATCATCGAGAAAAAAATGCGCTTTTATGTGATCGATGCTTACGATGTGGCCCACAACACTGGCATGGGTGGGCGCATCAACACGATTATGCAAACCTGTTTCTTCGCCATCAGCGGCGTACTGCCCCGCCAACAGGCTATCGATGAAATCAAAAAAGCCATTAAGAAAACTTATGGCAAACGCGGCGAGGCTGTGGTGCAGCAAAATTTCGAAGCAGTCGATCAAACGCTCGAAAACCTGCACGAAGTCGAAACGCCGGGCGAAATCACCAGCCAGATCAATATGCGCCCGCCAGTACCCGCAGAAGCGCCCGAATTTGTCAAAGATGTCTTGGGCGTCATCATCGCCGGCGATGGCGACAGTCTGCCGGTCAGCGCCTTCCCGGTCGATGGCACATTCCCAACCGCCACCACCCAATGGGAAAAGCGCAACATCAGCCTGGAAATCCCGGTTTGGGAGCCAGATATCTGCATTCAGTGCGGCAAGTGCGCCTTTGTCTGCCCACACGCCGTAATCCGTGAGAAAATCTACGCCCCCTCCTACCTGGCAGACGCCCCCAAAGAATTCAAATCGACCGCTGCGCGCTGGAAAGAATTTCCGGATGCCAAATACACCCTGGCAATTGCCCCCGAAGATTGCACGGGCTGCGGACTGTGCGTTGAGGTTTGCCCGGCTAAAGATAAAACTCAGGTTGGTCGCAAAGCCATCAACCTGGCGCCCCAACCGCCCATTCGCGAGCGCGAACGGATCAACTGGGATTACTTCTTGACCTTACCCGAAGTTGATCGCACGCAAATCAGCCTGAAATCAGTTAAAAATTCGCAGCTTTTGCAACCGCTGTTCGAGTTCTCTGGGGCCTGCGCTGGCTGTGGCGAGACGCCATACCTGAAACTGCTCTCGCAGTTGTTTGGAGACCGCACCGTCATCGCCAACGCCACCGGTTGTTCATCCATCTACGGCGGCAACCTGCCCACTACCCCCTGGGCCAGGAACGAAGAAGGGCGCGGCCCGGCCTGGTCAAACTCCCTCTTCGAAGACAACGCCGAGTTCGGCCTGGGCATGCGCCTGACGCTGGATAAGCATGGTGAGTATGTACGCGAAATGCTCCCGCAACTGGCGAGCCAGGTTGGTGAGACTCTGGTTGACGAACTGCTCAACGCGGATCAGAGCAGCGAGACCGGAATCCGGCAGCAACGCCAGCGGGTAGAGATTTTGAAGCAAAAATTGCAGAACAGCAACCACCCACTCGCTGCAGAAGTTCTCAGCCTGGCTGATGTGCTCACACGCAAGAGTGTGTGGATCATCGGCGGCGACGGTTGGGCGTATGATATCGGCTACGGCGGTCTCGACCATGTCCTGGCTTCAGGCCGCAACGTCAACGTACTTGTGCTGGATACCGAAGTCTATTCCAACACCGGCGGGCAGTCATCTAAAGCGACGCCACGCGCCGCAGTGGCCAAATTCGCCGCTCAAGGCAAAGGCCTCCCCAAGAAAGACCTGGGCATGATTGCCATGGCTTATGGCTATGTGTATGTCGCTCGCATCGCCATGGGCGCCAGCGACCAACAAACCCTGAATGCTTTCCTCGAAGCCGATGCATACAATGGCCCATCCCTGATCATCGCCTATAGCCACTGCATCGCCCATGGTTTCGACCTGCGCAAAGGCCTGGAACAGCAAAAACTGGCCGTCGCCTCGGGCATCTGGCCGCTCTACCGCTTCAACCCAGCCCTAATTGCCGAGGGACACAACCCGCTCTCCATCGACTCGAAAGAGCCAACCATCCCGGTCAGTGATTACGCCTACAACGAATCTCGTTATCGCATGCTGCTGCAAAGCGATGAAAAGCGCGCCGAAATGTTGATGAAACAGGCTCAAAACGACGCCAAGGGACGCTGGGACCTGTACCGCCAGATGGCTGCCATGCACTACCAGGCGCCTGAAAACGGCCAAGAGACGAGCGAAGATAGTGAATAGCTCACCAATCAATTACTGGATATAGGGAGAATCAACATGGTTGACCTGACTACTACTTACTTGGGACTAAATTTGAAGAACCCATTGGTGGCTTCTTCTTCGCCGCTGTCACAAAAGATCGAGACCGCCCAACAACTCGAGCAAGCCGGCGTTTCTGCGATCGTTATGTATTCACTGTTCGAAGAGCAAATCATCCACGAAAGCTTGAAACTGCACAACGACCTGCTGCGAGGCACCGAATCGTTTGCAGAAGCGCTGGACTATCTGCCAGAGATCGGGCAATACAGCATCGGTCCCGACGCATATATCGCCAACCTTAAAGCAGTCAAAAACGCCTTAAAGATCCCGGTGATCGGCAGCTTGAACGGCGTCTCGACCGGCGGTTGGATCGAATATGCTCGCAAGATCGAACAGGCTGGCGCTGACGCGCTGGAACTGAACCTGTACTACCTGGCAACTGATCCGGATCTGACTTGCGATGAGATGGAAGACACCTATGTTAACCTGGTAAGCGATATTCGCAAACAAATCCAACTGCCCTTAGCGGTGAAACTCAGCCCGTTTTTCAGCGCGTTGCCCAATTTTGCCCGTCGCCTGTCTGAATCCGGAGCGAATGGCCTGGTGCTCTTCAACCGCTTCTACCAGCCAGATTTCGACCTGGAAGCCCTGGAAGTGGTGCCCAACCTGGTGTTAAGCAATTCGCATGAACTGCGCTTGCCGCTGCGCTGGATCGCAATTTTATACGGTCGCGTTCAGACTGATTTTGCCCTCACCAGCGGTGTCCACAGCGGAGCAGACATCTTGAAAGCGATGATGGCTGGAGCAAAAGTTACCACCGTTACATCGGAATTTTTGCAGCACGGCATCGGACGCGCCACTGAAATGCTCGCCGAAGTCGAGACCTGGATGGAAGATCATGAATATATTTCCATCAAACAAATGCAAGGCAGCATGAGCCAGCAAGCCGTCGCTCAACCAGCAACCTTCGAAAGAGCAAACTATATGAAGGTACTCTCTTCGTATTAACCAATAGAGCAGAGAAATAAACACACTCCCGAGCTTGCTGCGGGAGTGTGTTTATTTAATGAAATCGATAAAACCAGAGGACAGGCGAAAGGTACAAAACAGGCGGTGTGCTGAATTCTCAGAACACCGTGCCTATCATACGCCTGGTGGTTAAACCAGGTTACATTTCCAGTTCAGGTTCGTTGGCAAACTTTTTATGCCGGTAAACAATACGCCCACGTGAAAGATCGTAGGGGGACATTTCCACGCGCACCCGGTCGCCCAACAAAATCCGGATGTAGTATTTACGCATTTTGCCAGACAAATAAGCCAAAACTTCGAAGCCATTATCTAAGCGGACTTTAAATTGAGTGCCGGGCAGGGCCTCGATCACCAGTCCTTCAACCTGAATCTTATCTTCTTCTTTCGCCATTAATTCCTCCATGCCCGGTAGAAAATACTACCAAGGTCTATTCGTAATCCGTCATCTGGCGGCGTTTGAACCGCCGGACGGCCTTCTTTTTATTAATACGGCGTAGTTCACTCTTGGAGACGAACCAGCGCTTGCGACGAACCGTGCTCAGAATGCCGCTTTTCGCAACTTTCTTTCGAAAGCGCTTCAAAAGCTGATCCTGCGACTCATTAGGACGCAATGTAACAGATGCCACGCGACTCACCTCCTTTCATGTTCTATAGAATAACAACCGATCTTCCAAAAAACTAAACCGCCAAACACAAAGAAACTCGGTTGAGCAATCGCGGCGCAACCGAGTATCCAACCGGTCAGGGAGGAATGATCACCATCTCGAAAAAAAATCAATAGGACCTCTCCTTTATGTTGCGCCAACAAAAAGCTCTGAACTCAGAGCAATCCACAATTAAAACCTATTATAGCGAATTAAGCTGAGATTGTCAATTATTTAAGCAATGATTAAAAGAAAAAAGTCTCTTGGCAATGACCTACTCTCCCAGGGGGTCGCCCCCCAAGTACCATCGGCGCTGACAGCCTTAACGACCGGGTTCGGGATGTGTCCGGGTGTACCTCCGTCGCTCCAATCACCAAGAGACTCTTTTTCACAATGTTAATCTACCTTCTGAATAGTTTTCTGGCGCTTTCATAAACACTCTCGAAAAGTTCCGAGTTCTCCACACCATAGAGTAAGCCCTCGGCCATTAGTACAGCTTAGCTCAACACATTGCTGCGCTTACACATGCTGCCTATCAAGCAGGTGGTCTTCCTGCGGCCTTACTCCCTTACGGGACGAGGGATCTCATCTTGAGGCGAGTTTCCCACTTAGATGCTTTCAGCGGTTATCTCTGCCGGACCTAGCTACCCAGCGATGCCGTTGGCACGACAACTGGCACACTAGCGGTCCGTCCACCCCGGTCCTCTCGTACTAGGGGCAGCTCCTCTCAAATCCCTTACGCCCACAGCGGATAGAGACCGACCTGTCTCACGACGGTCTGAACCCAGC
>JAGUYW010000089.1 GCA_020061105.1 Anaerolineales bacterium
AAGGCAGCATTTCAGGAAAAACAGTCACACGATTATAGATCTCTGGCTCGACGACCTGCTCAAAAATTCCGAACGGGTCGCCCGACTCGAGCCGCGGCGGCCCCAGGCGGTAAACGCCGCGCTTGCGCAGCAGCAGCGAGTACATGCGCCGGTCGCGCTCATACCAACGCAAGCTGAACAGGCTGATCAAATGACCAAATTCGGGTGAGTGCGTCGGTTTTAGCGCCCCTTCTTGCTCGGGAGCGACCGCGCTGGGGAACATATCTGCCACCCGCAACCACGGCGCAGGCAAAAACTTGCGATTTTCCGCCTCCACTGTCAAGGCCAGACGCTCGCCTGGAAAACCGCGCCAGTATGGCAGGCGGCGATGGTAGCTGACAGCATCCAGGGCGTGTTTGCGCCAGCGGTAGGCGATGGCGCTGATGATCAGCAGCATGATGGCAAAAGCGGTGAGGGAATAAACCCGCGTCAAAATGCCGAGCAGGAAAACCAACACCAGAAAAGGCCACCAGCTCAACGGCGCCAATTCAGCCCTCCACCGGCGCGGCTACGCTTTCGACAATGCTGGCGACCAGTTCCTGCGGCTTGCGCCCGCGCAGTTGCGCCTGCGGTGAGATCATCATACGATGGGTCAACACATGCGGCGCCAGGCGCTTGATATCGTCTGGAATGACATAATCGCGACCTTCGATGGCTGCCCAGGCCTGGGCGGTCTGGTACAAAGCCAGGCTGGCGCGTGGGCTGGCGCCTAACTCGATCTCCGGGTGTTGGCGAGTGGCGTGGGCAATTTTGACTACGTAATCGCGCAGCGAATCTTCCATTCTGACCTGGCGACGCTGTTCCTGAAGCGCCAGGATCTCTTCGGGAGTGATGACCGGCTGCAGTTCGGGCAAGGGGTCAGACAGGCAGAAGCGCTCTAAAATCTGCGCCTCTTCCCGCTCGTTGGGATAGCCGATCGCAATCCGCAGCAGGAAACGGTCGATCTGGGCTTCTGGCAGTGGGAAGGTGCCTTCCAACTCAACCGGGTTTTGAGTAGCCAGCACCAGAAACGGGCGCGGCAGCGGCCTGGTGACCCCATCCACGGTGACCTGGCGTTCTTGCATGGCTTCCAACAAGGCCGATTGGGTGCGCGGCGTGGCGCGGTTGATCTCGTCAGCCAACACAACCTGGCTGATGATCGGGCCAGGGCGGAATTCGAAGGCTTGCTCTTTCTGATTGAACCAGCTCAGACCGGTGACGTCCGAAGGCAATAGATCGGGAGTAAATTGCAGTCGGCGAAAGGAACAACCCAACGAGACCGCCAGGGCGCGCGCCAGAGTAGTTTTTCCGATGCCCGGCACATCTTCGAGCAGCACATGCCCTTCGCACAGCACGGCGGTCAAGGCCAGGTTAATCACCTCGTCTTTGCCAACAATCACTTTTTGGATGTTTTCCCGCACCCGGCGGGCAACTTGAGCAATCATGAATGCCTCTTATTTCTCTGCAGGTTTACGACCCATTACAACAAATAAACTATCTTCTTCCTTGACAGGTTCAAATGTGAATTCTTCGAATGTATGGAAATATTCCAAGGCTGCCCTCCCAAAAACAGGCAGCCAGGTCAGCTAATTGTACAATACAAATGGAAATCGCGAAGAGGTTGATTTTTTCACCTCCGACGACCTTCCTTCCATGGACTAGGTAGCGAACTAAAAAAATTGTCCCCACCGTTACTAGGTGTTATAATCCACACCAGATGACATTGTCACATAGACCAAACACCCCTAATTCCCACATCCCGGAGGTGAAAAAAAATGGAAATATCGATGCCTAAGTTTGCTTATTTCCAAGGCAAAATCAGGCCCTATTCTGAAGCCAAAGTTGGCGTGCTCACGCATGCCCTGAATTATGGGACCGCCGTATTTGGGGGTATGCGCGGCTATTGGAACCAGGACGAAGAGCAAATGTTCCTGTTTCGCCCGTTCGACCATTTCAAACGCCTACTCGACTCGGCGCGCCTGCTGATGATGGAGTTCGACCTGACCCCCCAAAGCCTGACCCAGGTCGCCATCGACCTGCTGCATGCCGAGGATTATCGCTGCAATGTCTATTTGCGCCCGTTGGCGTATAAATCCGACGAGATCATCGGGGTGAAGCTGCATGGACTGCAGAACGAGCTGAGCATCATTGCCATCCCCTTCGAACGCTACGTTACCAACGACACGGATGCCCATGTTACTTTCTCATCCTGGCGGCGGTTGGACGACAATATGATCCCGGCGCGCGGCAAGATCAGCGGCGCGTACGCCAACTCAGCTTTTATCAAAACAGACGCGGTGCTTTCAGGTTTTGACGAAGCACTGGTTCTCAATCAAGATGGTCATATCTCAGAAGGCAGCGCCATGAATATCTTTATGGTGCGCAATGGCGTTGTCATTACCCCACCGGTGACGGATAATATTTTGGAAGGCATCACCCGGCGGTCAACCATCGAACTACTGCGCCAGGAACTCGGTATGACGGTGATCGAACGCTCGATCGACCGCACCGAAGTCTACCTGTGCGAAGAGTTCTTCATGACCGGCACTGCCGCCCAGGTCACCGCGGTGACCAAAGTGGACCATCGCCCGATTGGCAGCGGCGTGATGGGACCGGTCACCGAACAACTGCGCCAGGCCTTCAGCGATGCTGTGTACGGGCGCAACCCGAAATATCGCCACTGGCTGACCCCCGTTTACGCCAAAGTGGCCGAACCAGCCTGATTAGATAGCGCTAAAATTTCACCCGAGACCTCGTTCTCAGCAGAAATGCGTAAAACGCCGATGCTGCGAGCGAGGTCTTTTCGATCCGGCAGATGCGGCGAACCCGGGTTAAAAAACAACTGCCCGTCGATCCATTGGTTGAGCGCCGTATGCCCGTGACCAAACACAATCACCCGGGCGTCTGGGAAAGCAGCCTGCAAACGCGGCAGCAAACGGCTGTGCTGGTAGCCATGCCGGTAGAAAAAAGGCTTATCCCACAGGTACTGTTTCCAAGAGCCATGCCCGTGGGCCATGCCGATCTGCACGCCTTGAAAATCCAAGCAGCGTTTCGAAGGTAAATGGGGCAGCCATAACCAGTCGCGGTTGCCGCGTACTGCAAAGACCGGGGCGACTTGCTCCAGTTCTGCTAATATTGCCGGAGCAGAGATATCGCCGGCATGCAAGATGGCCTGCACCCCGGCGGCGCGGAAATGCGGGATCACCTCCGGATGCAGCCGGCGCACCCGATCTGGGATGTGCGTATCAGCAATCACTCCCAGAACAACCATCGCCATCATGCTACCGGCCAAACGTTGGAGGTTTGTTTGGGGAACAAGCTGCCCAACAGCACTTGCGCGCTGTCGGAGTTGCTGTAACAATCGGCAAAGGCGTAGTCTAATTCTTCGAGAGAACGGTAGCCAAAGAGTAATTGCAAGAAGGTCAGCCCTGGAAAGAGCGCATCGCCGGAATGAGGGTAGGGTTCTGGCTGCCAGTCTTCTACTGAAACCAGTCTCCCCCTCTCGAACCTCAAAAGCAGCCCCGAGGTATAAAAACTCAGCTTCAATTCTCCGCTATGCCCGGCAAGAACCGAACCGGTCAGGCGCTGTTCTAAAATCGGAGCGACCAGGCGCAAAAAGCCGGCCGGGTCTGGCAAACGCAGGTACCAGGCATAGGGCTTGCGTTGGCGCGGCAACAATCCTGCCATGGCCTGGTAGGCCGGGTGTTCTTCGCCAAACCACAGGCCAAACGAAGACACCTCGGGCTGTTTTTCATCCTGGGCAGCATTTTTCTGCCCGGTTGCTAACAGATAGCGGATCACACTGGGCGTTACTTCCGCCCACGAAACGCCAGCCTTCAATTCGTAAAGCTGCGCCGACAGGCCAAAGCCCCAATTAAACGGCGAATGTGCCAAAAAGCCCACCGCCTCGCCGTCTGTACTTTCGATCATGCGCAGTTCCAGGCGGTTTACATTTTCTGCGCTTTTGCCGGTTAATTCATATTGCCACAACGCTTCATCGTGTAAACAACTGACCAACGAACGTTGGCAGCCGTGCTGGTAAAGCTCAGCCATGAAAGGCTGGTCAGCGGGTTGAGCCGGGCGGACAATATACGGCTCGCTCTGATCTTCCTTCAATTTGGGGTGGTTGGCCTGGTAGCCCACCCGGCCGCCGCCCAGGTTGAGCACCATTTCGTAGCCAAACAAACGGTAATAATACGGGATGCCGGTGATTGCCTGAACCAGGTAACCGCGCTCGGTGCACCACTGGTGAACAACTTCGAACTGGGCACGCACCAGGCCACGCTTGCGATACTCTGGAAGCGTGCCCACCAGTTCAGGCCGCCCGACAGCGAAAGGCACCCCGGCAAAACTCCAGGTCTGTGGAATTAAATTGAGCGACGAGACGATCTGGCCTGTTTTGGCATCTTCCACAATCGTGAAGTCGCCAGGGGTCAAAGTGGGGTGCGGCAAGGTCAGCAGATCATGCGTCCAGGCAGCCAGGCGAGGGTCGGGTTGATCGGGCCCATCATCGCTGTGAATGCGGGCATTAAAATCAGCCAAGGCCTGGGCGTCTTTTACGCGCCCTTTGCGCAAAATCAACCCATCGCCCAGGTCGCGAAGATGAAGTTGGGATTGGCGTGCTGTAGTCGGCAAGGAACCTCCAGGCGCTTCCCCATTCAAAATACTTCCGGGGATTAGCGCCTAGATTATACTGTTATAATCGCTTTCATGAAACCCCAACCCCTCAACATCATGCACATCGTTGGAGCGCGCCCCAATTATATGAAAATTGCTCCGATCATGGCGGAAATGGTATTACGCCCGCAGCTTTTTCGGCAAACCTGCGTCCACACTGGGCAGCACTACGACGCCAATATGTCGGAAATTTTCTTTCACGACCTGGGCATGCCCCAGCCCGATATCTATCTGAAAGTCGGCTCTGGCACACATGCCGAACAGACCGCCCGCATCATGCTGGCCTTCGAACCGCTGGTGCTGCAAGAACGTCCCGATTGGGTGATTGTGGTGGGCGATGTCAATTCGACCATCGCCTGCGCCTTGGTGTGCGCCAAGCTGGGCATTCCAGTAGCGCATGTGGAAGCCGGGCTGCGCTCGTTTGACCGCAGCATGCCCGAGGAGATCAACCGACTGCTGACTGACCAGATCGCAGATTTGTTATTCACCCCTTCGAAAGATGGCGACGCCAACCTGCTCCGAGAAGGCATCCCAGCCCAGAAAATTCATTTTGTGGGCAACGTGATGATCGATACCTTGGTGCGCATGCTGCCCAAAATCGAGGCCAACCCCACTCCTGCCCGGCTGGGTCTGAAAGAACGTGAGTACGTATTGGTGACGCTGCACCGCCCGGTCAACGTGGATGATCCACAGCGCTTGCAAGCCATTATGGGCGCGCTGGTAAGAATTGCCAAAGATCTACCGGTGGTCTTTCCGGTGCACCCGCGCACCCGCAAGCAGTTGGCAGAGATCGGTTTTGACGAAGCGAACTTCGCCGGCGAAAAGGCAGGGCTGCGGCTGCTCGAACCACTCGGCTACCTGGACTTCCTGGCGCTGATGCGCAGCGCTCGCCTGGCGCTGACCGACTCAGGCGGCATTCAGGAAGAGACGACCTTCCTGGGCGTGCCGTGCCTGACCGCCCGGCCAAATACAGAACGCCCGGTGACCGTCGAAGTTGGCACGAACCGCCTGATTGACAGCACCCCCGAGGCCATCCTCAGCGCGGTGGAACAGGCGCTTAACGTTCCAGATGTCCAGAAAGGCAGGATTCCTGACTTTTGGGATGGCAAAGCCGCTCAACGGATTGTTGAGGTCTTTGCGCAATTGGCTGCCAGATAAACTTCAAACAAACAATAAAATTGAGAGTCCGGCGCTGGAACTATTGTTACACCAGCGAATGAAAAGCAACCTGGGCGGCAGCAAGGGTGGCGTCGATCACCTCGTCGGTGTGGGCGGTCGAGATAAAACCAGCCTCGAACTGCGACGGCGCCAGGTAAACGCCATTCTCTAACATGCTCTGGAAGAAACGCCCAAAACGACCGGTATCGCAGGTCTTGACGGTTGGCCAATCCACGACCGGGGTCTCGGTAAAGAAGAGCGAGAACATCGACCCCACCCGGGTTTGCTGCACCGGAATGCCGGTGGCCTGGGCTAACTGTCCGATGCCGAGACACAGGCGCTCAGCGGCTTGCTCCAGCCGCTGCCAGACGCCCGGCTCTTGCAGAGCACGTAAAGTGATCAGCCCGGCTGTCATCGCCAACGGATTGCCAGACAAGGTGCCGGCCTGGTAGACTGGCCCCGAGGGCGCGATCAGGCGCATGATGTCTGCCCGCCCGCCGTAAGCGCCGACCGGCAAACCGCCGCCAATCACCTTGCCCAAAGTGGTCAAATCGGGCTGGATGTCATACAAGGTCTGAGCGCCGCCAGAATGGACGCGAAAACCGGTCATCACTTCGTCAAAAATCAACAGCGCCCCAAAACGGCTGGTCAACTGGCGCAGCCCTTGCAAGAAACCCGGCGTTGGCGGCACAACCCCCATATTGCCTGCCACCGGCTCGACAATCACTGCGGCGATCTGCTCAGGATAATGGGCGAAAATTAACTCTAAGGATTGCAAGTCATTGAAGGGGGCTGTCAGGGTATCCTGGGCGGTTGCAGCGGGCACGCCAGGCGAATCGGGCAGCCCCAACGTGGCCACCCCAGAACCGGCCTGCACCAACAGCATATCGGCATGGCCGTGATAACAGCCTTCGAACTTGATGATTTTATCGCGTTGAGTGAAAGCACGCGCCAGCCGTAGAGCGCTCATCGTGGCCTCGGTGCCCGAATTGACAAAGCGTAACATCTCCATCTGCGGCATAAACTGCCGGATCATGCCCGCCAGTTCCGTCTCTAAAGGGCTGGGAGCGCCATAACTGGTGCCACGCTCGACAGCAGCTTTGAGGGCTTCAACGACGCGCCCTTCGGCATGTCCCAGGATCAACGGGCCCCACGAAAGCACATAATCGATAAAGCGGTTGCCATCCACATCGAACAAGTACGGGCCCTCGCCGCGATCAATGAACAACGGCTGTCCTCCTACGGCGCGGAAGGCGCGCACGGGCGAATCGACTCCGCCGGGTAAGACTTGTTGAGCTTGTCGGAAAAGTTCCTGGGAACGGGTAGTGATCAAAGTCATGGCTCTCCTCATACACGTTATTGTTATAAGAGATATTCAGCCGCTTGCTGACCGGAATGGATACAATCTGGAATCCCAATGCCGCGATAACCATTGCCAGCAAGAGCGATTCCTGGCCAACGCTGAAGGGCTGCTTCGATGCGCTCCAGGCGCTGCGGGTGGCCTATATTATACTGTGGCATGGCGCGCTCCCAAATGAAAACCCGCCACAACAAAGGAGAGGCGTCAATCCCCAAAGTCAGGCGCACTTCTTCTTTCGCCAGTTCCAGCAATCCGGCTTCATCCCAGGGAATTTCGGCCTCCTGACCCGCCCGACCAATAAACACCCGTAAAAGGGCTGAGTCCTGTGGGGCGCGGTGCGGGAATTTTGTGGAAGTCCAGGTGCAAGCCAACGCCTTACGTCCCTCGCGGCGCGGGATCACGTAACCATAACCATCCAAGGGACGCCCCAGGTCGGCCTGGCGATAAGCCATCGAAACCGTAGCGGTCGACACATAAGGGATAGCCTGTAACTCATGGCTCAGGCCAGGGTCAAGTTCAGCCAGGAGTTGGCCGGCAGCAAAAGCCGGCGTGGCCAAAATAATTGCATCTGCAGACAAACTTTCGCCTTTTTCCAGCCATATTCGATAGCGTCCAGCCGGAACGGAAGTTTGCTCAGGGGGATTAGCAGGATCATGCAGCGCTTCGATGCGCTGCACAGCCGCGTTCAGGCGCAGATCAACTCCAAAATCTGATAGACGCGCCGTCAATCCATCGACGATTTCTGCTAAACCATTGGTGGGGGTCAAGAAAATGCTGCGGTTATTAGCACTGCTGGCAATAGCAGCCGGAACGCCTGCAGGAGAGGACACCCCGCCAGGCGCTGGGTGTCCAGCAGCAGGGCTCTGCCGGGCGCGCAGTCGCCGGGCAGCCAGGGCGCCTTTGACCAGGCCGCCATGCTTTAATTCCCACTCTCGCAAATAGGGAAAAGTCGATTGCAGGCTGAGTTGGTCGCCATCCCCAGCATAAATGCCGCTCATGAGCGGCTCGATCAGGTTTTCATAAGCCGAGCGACCGAGACGCCGGGAGACGAAGTTTCCCAGGCTTTCGTCGCCATCCAAGGGGCGCGACGGGAGAAAGAAATCCAGCCCCATGCGAGCTTTCTGCGGCCAGGAGAGCAGGCCGGTACGCAGCATGGGCATAAATTGGGTTGGCACCATCATCGTCAACCCTTCTGGCAATGGTCGCAAGCGTTGGCCATGTAAGACATAGGTGTTTTTTTGATGAGGGTTGGTGCCTTGCAAGCGATCTTCCAATCCCAACTCGCGACATAACTGCACAGCCCAAGGTTTGGAGCGCAAGAAGGTGTCCGGCCCGCCTTCAATCACAAAACCATCCACGCGATCAGTAACAATTTTGCCACCCCAGTAATTTGCGGCTTCTAAAACCGTCACTTCCAGGGGCAGGTTCTCCTGGCGGGCTTTTTTACTCAAGTGGTAGGCGGCTGCCAGCCCTGCGATGCCACCGCCGATAACAACAATTTTCTGCATCCTTACTCCTGACCAGGCGCTTTCGTCTATCGAGCGCTCAGTTCGTGCACCATCTCTACCGCGGCGCGGACATTCTCGACCGGGGTATTCTTGAGAATGCCATGCCCCAAGTTGAAAATATGCCCAGGGCGTCCCGCTGCACGCTGCAACACATCCTGCACCCGCTGGCGCAGTATTGCGGTTGGGGCAAACAAAGTGATCGGGTCGAGGTTGCCTTGCACAGCCACATCGTGCCCCAACAGATCCCAACCCTGGTCGAGCGGTAAGCGCCAATCGAGGCCAATCACCGAACCGCCAGCCTGTTTCATCAAAGGCAGCAAAGTGGTTGCCCCTACTCCAAAGTGGATCACCGGAACGCCGGTTGTCAGAGCTGCCTGGAGCACGCGGCGCGAATACGGCAGCACGAATTCGGCGTAATCGTGCGGCGCAAGCGCCCCGACCCAAGAGTCAAACAACTGCACCGCTTGCGCGCCTGCCTCAACCTGGGCAACCAGGTAGGCCGCCAGAGATTCACTCAAGATTTCCATAAAGGCGTGCCAGGTTTGAGGATCTGCATACATCATGCCTTTGGTGTGCAAATATTCACGCGAAGCCTCGCCTTCGATCATATAGGAGGCCACCGTAAACGGCGCTCCCGAGAAACCGATCAGGGGAACCTTGCCATCCAATTCTTTCCGCACCAGGCGAATGGCCTCCATGACATGACCCAGATCGGTATGCGGCTGTAAAGTTCGCAGGCGCGCCACATCCGCCAGTCTACGGATTGGGTCATGAATCAGCGGCCCCTCCCCTTTGACAAATTCTAGCTTCAGCCCCATCGGTTCAACTGGCAGCAAAATGTCGGCAAACAGAATCGCTGCATCCACCCCCAGGGCGTTGACCGGTTGTAAGGTTACTTCAGCGGCTAACTCAGGCTGGGCAACGATTTCTAATAATGAGAAACGATCACGGATTGCCCGGTATTCGGGCATATAACGCCCGGCCTGGCGCATGAACCATACAGGGGTTGCATCGACGGGCAGACGTTGGCAGGCGCGTAAAAAGCGTAACTGCGGCTCATCGACCCATTGTGCTGAGGCAACAGAAGTTGCCTGGGGGTTGTTCATTGCGACCATCCTTCTGGAACATAAGCGCAGGCGGGGTCGGTTTCCAGGTAATCTCCAGTCACGCCATAAGCCCGGCCACGCTGCCCGCCGCAAATATCTCGATACTCGCACACGCCGCATCTGCCTTTTAGCTTATCCGGGTTGCGCAAATCTTTAAAGATTGGGTGGTTGCGATAAATATCTACCACATCATCGTCGCGGACATTGCCAGCGCACACCGGCAAAAAGCCCGAAGGGTGAATTTCGCCAGTATGCGAGATGAACAAAAATCCATTCCCATCGTTGACGCCCTTGGTTGGGCGATGCAAACCATCTGCATACTGAAAACCCGCTCCCTGGAAGGTCACCGGTTTGCCATTGCTGCTTTCGGCTTTTTTACGCTGGATTGCCACCCGGCGATACATGGGGGCGGCGGTAGCTTTGATATCGAAGGGGGCGGTTTGCGCCAGATCGTATAACCAGTTAAATACTTCTTCATGCTCTTGCGGGCTGATCATCCACGGAATCTGCGCCCGACCGGTAGGTACCAGGAAAAATACCGACCACTGCACTGCACCAACTTCCTTGATGAACTTCACCATTTCAGGCAGCAGGTGAAGATTATGCTTAGCCACCGTGGTATTGACCTGGGCGCTAATCCCGACTTGTTGAGCATTGCGTAAAATATTCATCGTGCGCTCAAAAGACCCTACTACCTTCCGAAAGTCATCATGCACCTGCGCCACCGGTGCATCCAGGCTGAGGGCAATGCGGCGAATGCCGGCCTGGCGAGCCTGACCCATGCGCTCTAGCGTCGGTAGCGCTGTGGCAGTCGGCGTCAGAGAACAACGCAAGCCTTTCTGAGCTGCATGGGCTACCAACTCGAACAGGTCGCGGCGCATCATGGGATCGCCGCCGGTAAAGATCAAGATCGGATTGCCAAAATCAGCCAGGCGGTCAATCAGGCGCAACGCCTCCTGGGTGGTTAATTCACGCGGGTCGCGATGGTGTTGTGCGTCAGCCCGGCAATGCACACAGGCATAGGCGCATGCCCGGGTAACCTCCCAGGCAATTGTAAAAGGCGACAGGTCAAAATCCGCTTCGACCATCCGTTGATCATGGTATTGCCGCTCGGCAGCGGCGCGTCCTGAAAGCATTGTTGCAGTCATCTCAAATCTCCTCTCACCATTAAATTTTCAAGGCGTATCTTGACGCCGATTAATCTGCCAGCCAGCGAGCCGCATCTTTGGCGTGGTATGTTAAGATCAAATCAGCCCCGGCGCGCCGGATCGCTGTCAGCGCCTCGAGTACAGCGGCGCGTTCGTCTAACCAACCATTTTGGGCGGCAGCTTTGAGCATGGAATATTCACCACTCACGTTATAGGCCGCCAGCGGGAACTGCGGGTAAGCCTGTTTGACCGCTGAAATCACATCCAGATAAGGCAGCGCCGGTTTGACCATCAACATATCGGCGCCTTCGGCGATATCGAGAGCTACCTCGCGCAGCGCCTCGCCCCGGTTGGCAGGGTCCATCTGGTGGGATTTGCGATCGCCAAACTTGGGCGGCGATTCAGCGGCGTCACGAAACGGGCCGTAGAAAGCCGAAGCGAATTTGACGGCGTACGATAAAATCGGGATATGCTCGAACTGCCCGTGATCCAGCGCGCCCCGGATGGCGCCCACCATACCATCGATCATCCCGCTGGGAGCAATCACATCTGCCCCGGCCTGGGCATGCGACACAGCCACTTTCCCCAACACCTCCAGCGTTTCGTCGTTGAGCACATAGCCTTCCGGCAGGTTGGGGTGTCTCTGCCCCTCGACATTCAGCAAACCGCAATGTCCGTGATCGGTATATTCGCACAAGCACACATCGGTTATCACCACCAGCTGCGGTGCAGCCGCCTTGATCGCCCGAATGGCCTGCTGGACGACCCCCTCAGACGAGAAATTCTCCAATCCAACGGGGTCTTTTTGCTCCGGGATTCCGAACAAGATCACCGCCGGAATACCCAAACCGGCAATTTCCTGCGCTTCAGCAGCCAGGCGGTCAACCGACCATTGATACACGCCCGGCATCGAGACAATTTCGCGTTGGATATTTTCTCCTGGACGGACAAACAGGGGATAGATCAAATCGCCAGGATTGAGTTCGGTCTCACGCAGCATGGCGCGTAAATTGGCGCTCAGGCGGGTGCGACGCGGCCGAGAAACGGGAAACTTCGGTAGTGAAATGCTGCTCATTTTTGCTCCATTTTCATTTGTTATATTCTTGCAGGGCGGCTAACAACCCATCTGTTGTGTATTCTGTTGCCACGATATCGACCGGCAGACCAAATTCGGCAGCAGTGGCAGCGGTGATTGGGCCGATGCAGGCAAACAACGGCTTGCCAGGCAAATGCTGCACATCCAAACCTGCCGCGCCAGCCAATTCCACAAAGTTGCGCACGGTGGAAGAACTGGTGAAGGTGACAATGTCAACGCCCTGGCGTAAAGCCTGCAGCGCCTGGGAGTCAGGTTGGGCGGGCGTGGTGCGGTAAGCGGCAATTTCATCGGCAACGGCGCCAGCCTGCTCGATCAAGCGGGCCAGGTCTGGCCTGGCAAGATCGGCGCGCAACAACAACACTCGCTTGCCTTGCAGGTCGCCCAGGCCGGGCAAAATGGCTTCGGCAATGTATTCAGAGGGAATGTAATTGACCTGCACCTGCCGTTCTTGCAGGGCAGCAGCTGTTTTTGGGCCAATGGCGGCCGTTCTCACAGAAGGTGGAATGCCCGGCAGACCCAGTTCAGCCAATCGCTGCCAGACCATCTGCACCCCATTGGCGCTGGTAAAGATCACCCAATTGTAATCTCCCAAAGAACGCAAGGCCGCATCCAGCGGGTTGCCGTCCTCGACAGGCTGAATCTGGATCACTGGGAAAGCAATTGGGTGGGCGCCTGCCTGGCGCAGGCAATCCATGAACTCTCCAGCCTGGGACTGTGGACGGGTAACTAAAATTCGCATACCAGCTAAGTTCATTTATTGCCCCCCGCCATCGCCAGCCAAAAGAACCGCAGCGCCCTGCGCCAGCGCCTGCTGGGCGCAGACCTGCCCTACCTGGAATGGATCCACTCCTGTAGCCTGACAGCGGATCACCTGGCGACCGTTCGGAGCAGCCGCCAGGGCTTGCAAGGCAATTTGGCTATCCTGCACAACTGCATAAGCCGCTACCGGCAGTGAACATCCGCCACCCAATCCGGACAGAAAGGCGCGTTCTGCCTCGACAGCCAGGCGAGTATGGGCGTCCTCAATGCGAGCCAGGATATCCAGGGTGGGTTGATCATCGACGCGGCACTGCACTGCCAAAGCGCCCTGCCCTGGCGCTGGCAGCATGATTTCCAAAGGCAGCCATTGAGTGATGTGGGCTTGCAATCCCAGGCGAGTCACTCCCGCCCCCGCCAGGATGATGGCATCGACCTGGCCTGCTTGCGCTTTGCGCAAGCGGGTATCGACGTTGCCGCGCAGCGACTCGATCCGTAAATCAGGACGATAGGCCAGGATTTGAGCAGCGCGGCGCAAGCTGGAAGTGCCCACCCGGGCGCCCTCAGGCAAACTCTCCAAGGTGTATCCGCTCGCTGAAATCAAGACATCCTCAACCTGTGCACGCGGCGGGATAGCTCCCACCACTAAGCCAGGTGGATTCTCTACCGGTAGATCTTTGAGGGAATGAACGGCGCCGTGCACACGCTGCGCCAGGAGTTCCGCTTCCAGTTCCTGGGTAAAGAGCCCTTTCCCACCAATTTCAGGCAAAGGCTTATCCAGGATGCGATCGCCCTGAGTGGTCATGATGTGTTCCCGGCATTCCAGGCTGGGTAGAGCGGCTTGTAATGCATGCATCACCCACTGCGTTTGCCAGCGGGCCAGTTTCGAAGGACGAGTTGCAAAGACTAATTCCATAGATCCACCTGGGAGCAAGTTTACACCCTTTTCAATCGCTCATCAATCAAGGCCAGCCCAATTAGGATTCGAAGGTTGGTCTAAATCGAAGAGCTGACGGGTCAATGAGGCCACTTCCGCAGCCTGTGAACTGCCTGCTGATTGGCGCAAGCGAGTGATGGGTGCGTGAAGCAGTTTTTTGACTAATGCCTGAGTGAGAGCATTCAAATGTTGCATTTCTTCTTCGCTCAAATCCGGCAGTCGACGTAGTGTCTTTTGTAACTCGGCCTGGCGTAGCTGCTCGGCGCGCTGGTGCATTTCAGCAATGATGGGAAATACATCTAGCATCATCAACGATTGCTCGAATTCGGCCTGAACCTGAAGAAGAATTTCTTCTGCCAGAGGCGCCTGGCTGGCTCGTAAAGTCAACGAGCGATCCAGGCCTGCCTGTAATGAGTCCATATCATAGAGATGAACGCCTGGCGTATTGGCCACCTGGCTTTCGATATCGCGCGGCACAGCGATATCAATCATAATCAATGGACGCTGCGGACGCAACTGCATAGCCTGGATCACCGCATCCTGGCTGATGATTGTGTGCGGAGCACCGGTGGAGGCGATCACAATATCAGCCTGAACCAGCGCCGGAAGCAAGCTCTCGAAAGTCCCTGCCTGTGCGTTCCAGCGCTGCGCCAGGTCATGGGCGCGTTGTAAGGTGCGATTGAGGACTTGAATCTGGGCCACACCGCGCTTACGAAGCGCTTCGACCGCCAATTCAGCCATCTCGCCAGCCCCCACTATGAGTACACGCGCCGCTGGCAAATCTGTAAAAGCCTCTTCAGCCAGGCGCACCGCCACAGACGAAATCGAGGCTGGATTACGGGCAATGGTGGTTTCGGTGCGTACTCGTTTACCGGCCCGGATTGCGAACTCGAACAAGCGCGAAAGCAAGCTTCCAATAGCCTTGTGGTTGCGCGCCAATTCCAGCGCATCTGCAACCTGTCCGAGAATTTGCGGTTCGCCCAAAATCAGCGATTCGAGACCAGCCGCCACGCGCAATAAATGGGTTACAACTTCTTGATCAGATAAACAAAACAGGTAAGGTTCGAATTGTTCGAGCGCTACGCCGCTGGTCTCAGCCAAAAGAACTTTTAGCGGATCAAAACAAGTCCTCGGCGCAACAGCATAGTATTCTACCCGGTTACAGGTGGATAGGATGACCAATTCTGAGATTTGCTGCACTCCTGAGCTTTCATCACATCCCAAACGAACAAGAGCCGAATAAACTTGTTGCTCTTCCAAGGCCAGCTTTTCCCGCAACGCCACCGGCGCTGTATGGTGATTCACTCCCAGGCAAAGTATGTGCATGTCTCAAGTTTATGCCATACTTAACAGATCACACAGATAGTTTTCTGAGGATTTGCGTTAACAAACAATGAACATTTGGAAAGATTAAGATTAATTGCTTTCCGAAACTGTGCTTATTCCATGCCCGGTCGCAAGGTTTTCTCGAACACCACATATTCGTGACCAACATGCATGCCGGCGCGCTCGTACAGGCGCGTCGCACCGGTGGGACTCTGGGCGTCTACCCCCAGGCCCACCCGCAACAAACCGCGCCGGTAAAACTCTCCCAGGGCATGCAGCAGTAAAGCCAAACCCAGGCCTTTGCGTCGCCACGGGCGCCGCACCGCCAGCTGGCTTACCCAGCCATCGCCAACATTCAGCCGGCATAAGGCGGCGCCGGCAATTTCATTTCCATCCCTGGCTATATACCACAACGACGGGTCGAATTTGTCATCGAACCAGCGCTGCTGCCAGTCTGTAAACACCCATTCGACATAGCCCCAATGGTCACGAAAGGCCTCGTGCACAGCATCAAAAATTGGACGCGGGTCTTCTGCAGGCTGGAAAAGGCTCAACTCGATTCCATCTGGCCATCTGGGAGTCTCAGGCGGATGATCCATCACGATTTCCATGCGCCAAAAATAGCGCGCCGGTGAATAGCCATGATCCTGGTGTAGTTGGTGTCCCGTCAGGTCGACCCCGCTGACGCCATTGCGCACGACTACGCGCTTCCCCGTTTCTGCCAGGTGGATTTGTTCTCTGGCGCGCTGCTCGACCAGGGGTAGCAAGGCAGAACCAATACCCAGGCCGTGAAAATCGGGGTGCACATAACCATCGCCAGAAAACAGAACAGCCTTCGAGCGGTTGAAGACCTCTTCGTAACCAACCACCTGTTCAATCGGGCCTTCTGTCCCATTTAATATCTTGACCGCCACCCAGGCATCCTGGTTCAAATCGAAACCAGAGCGCTGCCAATCGGATACCAGTTCAACTGTCTCCATATCTGATTCGCCACGATCCAGGATATCGCAAGCGCGGATCAAGTCAGTAACTGCTTGCGCATCCTCCATCGTAGGCCGGCGGATCGAAAAACCTTCAGGCAAGATCGCGTTCATCTTTGTTCTCCAAACCTTTTTCTTGTGGTGTGGTGCGCTGCATGGCGCGAGCATATAAAGCTAATACCGGGGTCAGGATGCAGGCCGAAGAAAATAACGCCGCCCGCACGGAAACCGCGCTGCCGATCAGCCCGATCAACGGACCGCCGGCGATCTGACCGAGAGAGTCGACCTGCCCGCTCATGGAAATCACCGTCGCTCGCACGCCAGGTTCCAGGCGCTGGTTGACCCAGGCTGTATAGATGGGGGCGATAACGTTACGGGCAACATAAACGACACAAAAAGCCAGCAAGACCACCGCCAGGTAAGGCGCCAGGGCGAAGGTGAATAAGCCAACTATTAACAATACAGAAATACCCATTAAAGCGCGGGCAACCGCTCCATAATTTTGGGTATCCAGATGGCGATGCACAATCCCGCTGGCGCCCGCCGCCAACAGCAGGCTGACGATGCGCAGCGCGCCGACCCACATGACCGGTTGAAAGACTTCCGCAAACGGCAGGCTAAAATTTTCAAGCAAATGCTTGGTCCACAGCCGGTCGAAGCCCTCGCTATACAATCCGTAGATCAAGCCAATCGCCAGGATACGGATCAGAGAAGGCCGGCCGCGCACCATATCCAGGCCACTGCGAAAAGTTTGCCACATGGCTTGCCATGAACTGCGCTGGTGGCGCGGCAGCGGTTTGAAGCCGGTTTCAGGCATCGACAGCGCCAGATACAATGAAAGCAGCATCAGAGCCACCCCACCAACCTGGATCGGCAGGCTAACTCGACCAGCGCCCAGCCCCATGCCGAGGCCAATCCCGACCAACGCCGCCAGGTTGCCCACCTGGTTGCCCCGCAAGAAGGCTTTGCCAGCAGCCGCCTCGCCAATTTCATCGCTCAGCCAGGCTTCGGTGGCGCCGCTGGTGAAGGTGTAACCCAACCCCCACAAGACTTGCGCCAGTAAGATAGTCCAGAACAGCGGGAAGGAACCCTCCACCAAAAAACCCAGGCCGATTAGAAACCAGCCAATGATGACAGAAAGGCGACGGCTGTAAACATCGGCAATCACTCCGGTGGGCGTTTCGAACACAAATGCGGCAATTTCCAGGGTGGTGCCCACCAGAACCAATTGCAAGACGCTCAGTCCCGCCACGGTGATCTGGTAGACTGAACTGGCAGTAAAGATCATGGCAAACAAAACCGCCGAAGCGGCTTTGATGATCAGGAAAATTTTGTAAGGATCCGATCTTCTCATAAAGCTGGCTTGCGTTGGCCCCAACCGGTCGCCTGTTCATAGGCAAACGCCGCTCGCAGTAAGCGCCCTTCCGCCCAAGGCGGGCCAACGATCTGCAATCCAACCGGCAAGCCGGCCTGGGTGAAACCGCAGGGCACTGAAATGGCCGGCAGCCCGCTCAGGTTGAACGGGGCGGTGAAGCGCGTCAGCAGGCGCGCCATGGATGTGGCGTCCTGCCCGGTCAGGGGTGGAGCTATGACCGGAGTGGTGGGAGTAAGCAATAGATCATAGCGCTCGAAAAACTCGGCGAACTGGCGGCGCGCCTGGCTTTGCGTGCGGCGCGCCTGAATATAATCCTGCAGGCTGGTATTCTTACCGATCAACAAGCGGTTCATCGTTTCCGGGCTAAAGCCGGTCGGGTTTTGTTCAATGCGCTCATGGTGGAATGCCACTGCGTCACTCATGGTCATCAGACCGTTTGCGACCGCCGCCTGGCGAGCGCCAGGGAATAACGTGCTTTCGACCTGGGCGCCGAGGTCGGAGAACTGCCGGGCAGCCTGGCGTACGCAATCCAACACTTCGGGATCGGCTTCGTTGAAAAATTCGTCATCAGCCAGGGCAACCCGCCAGCCGCCGACCCCCTTCTCGATGCTTTCCAGGTAATCATCCACCGGGCAATCGACCGAATACGGGTCGCCGGGGTCGTAACCAGCAATCACCTGCAGCAAGATGGCGACATCTTGCACATGGCGCGCCAGCGGCCCGGCGTGGTCTAAATGCCAGCTCAGCGGGATGACCCCGCCCAGGCTGACCCGCCCACGGGTGGGCTTCAACCCCACCACGCCGCAGATCGACGACGGGATGCGGATCGAGCCGCCAGTGTCGCTGCCCAACGAACCCATGCACAACCCTGCCGCCAGCGCCGCTCCTGAGCCGCCCGACGAGCCGCCAGGCGAGCGATGCAAGTCCCACGGGTTGTGGCAGGCGCCGAAATAGGATTGGATATTGGTGGTTCCCAGGGCAATTTCGTGCATGTTGAGCTTACCCAACAAAATGGCGCCCGCCTGTTTCAGCCTGTGTACGGTAAAGGCGTCGCTGACCGGGATGTTATCGACGAAAAAGCTCAGGCCTGCGGTTGTACGCACACCGCTGGTCTCGTATAAATCCTTTAACGCCAACGGGATGCCATGTAAAGCCCCACTGGGTTGGCCAGTTTTTGCAAGCTGGTCGGCGTGTTGGGCGCTCGCCAGGGCTTCTTCAGCCGTGATGGTGATAAAACTGTTCAGCTTTTCATCGACCTGTTGGATGCGCTCCAGATGGGCGCGGGTCAATTCCAGGGCAGAGATATCCCCATTGTGCAGCAAATGGCGCGCCTGCGACAGGCTCAGCCAAATCAGTTCCTCGCTCATGCCGCCGCCTTTCCGCCTGAACCATTCAACAGCGCCTGAACCTGTGCACACGCCTGCGCTGAATTGCGGAAATGTACCGCATGCAGCCCAGCAGCTTGTGCAGCGAGGATGTTGTGCTCGAAATCATCGATAAAAATAGCCTGCTCAGGCGCAACTCCTAGCCGCTCAACAGCGATCTGGTAGATGCGCGGGTCGGGCTTCATCATTCCTTCTTCAGCGGAGACCACAATGTCATCGAAATAGTGATCGATTTTGAGTACTTTCTCCAGGAACATTCGTAAATCGTCGAAGGCGTTACTGAGCAAACCCACCCGGTAGGCAGGGCGTAGTTGCTCGATATAAGCCAGCAAATCCATATCGATGCGGTCGCCGGCGAAGAACTGCGCCTGCAAGGCGCGCATCTCTTCCACCGGCCAATCAAACTCGCGGCATAGATCCTGCCAGTGCTGGGTAGCGCTAACCTCGCCGCGCTGGGCGCGATGCCCGGCCTGTCTGCCAAAGACGCGTTCTTCCATTTCGAATCGATCCATCCCCAGGCGCTGCGCCAGAGCCTGGCGTGGGGCGGGGTCTTCTGTGCGCAAAAGTACCCCGCCCATATCCCAAATGACTGCTCGAATGGTCATGCTCACCTCCGTGAAGTTTTCCCTGCCAAGGGTGTGGAATGAGAAAAGCCACGCGGCGATTGTATCATATGCTTTGGGTGCTCAGTTCGACCCCAGGGCGCATTTCCATTTCATAAATGGTGTATTCGTGCTGCGGGTCCGGGCGCATACCGGCCTTGAGATACAGGTCAGTCGCTCCGGTCAGGCTGGCGCCATCCACGCCCAGGCCGACCTGGCGCTTGCCGCGCTGGCGGAACTGCTCGAACGAATGGTGCAGCAGCGCTTTACCCAGGCCTCGACGTCGCCAGGCGCGCTGCACGCCCAAGGATCCCACCCAGCCCATCTCGGGGTAGCCATCGGTGTGTGGATAACACAACGACGTGCCAACGATCTGGTCGCCATCCAGCGCCAGGAACCAAAGCTGTGGATCGAAGTATTCGCTGGTTTTCATAAAGTGCATCCAGCGCTCAAAATCCTGATCGAGCGAATGCTCGACGTGGCCCCAGTGGTCGCGGAAAGCATCGTTCACGGCTTCGAGCACAGCGCGTTCTTCCTGACCGACTCGCATGGTGCGCACGGTGATGCCTTGCGGCCACTGCGGAGGGGTGACGGGGTGATCTTCCAGGTCGATGACCATGCGCAGGTTACGGCGGATGGCGGTAAAACCTTCATCTTCAAACAGACGCCTGGCAGATTGAAACTGGCTGGGCACATATCCCAGCAGCGCCACGCGCGCTTCAGGCGGCGCTTTGGGGATCGCCGTTGCAGCGCGTTCTTTCACCCATCCAAGCAGCGCAGTGCCAATGCCCTGGTCCTGATACTGCGGGTGAACGCGCCCCCAGCACGAAATGCGCGTGTGTGGGTCGTTGAGGTCCCAGACCTCGTAATAACCCACCACCTGTCCTTCTGCAGTTTTCACCAGACGCTGATCACGCTGCATGTCCAAACCCGGTGAGTTCCATTCGGTGCGGATATCTTCCAGATCGAACTTTTGAACGCTCAGGCTGTCGAGCGAACACAGGTTGAACATTTCTACAGTAGCTTCCAGGTCGGCCATTTGCGGCGCGACCAATCGATAACCATTGGATGACATACAAACCTCTTTTCTGCATCAAGGATTGGTTTCGGCGTGTTGTTGTCGTCTTAACCAATCTGCCTTTAAAATGCCCATGAACAAAATATCGTAGCGCTGCCCTTCTTTGTTTATCCATTGACGGGCGCGCCCTTCCAGGGTGAAACCGGCCTTTTCATAGGAGCGGATGGCACGCGGGTTATAGTCGAAGACCGTCAGAGAAACCCGCTGCAGGTTCAGCTCGGTAAAGGCATACCGCAGGATGATGCGCATGGCGTCGGTGCCGTAGCCTTTGCCCCAATCGGCGCGCTCGCCAATCGAGATGCCCACAAAGGTGTCGCCATGATTCCACCCCACACCGTCGAGGCCGATCTCGCCAATCAAGCGATCATCCTGTAGAGAGCGAATGACGAACTGGTACAGGTGAATCGAATCTTCTTCCATCACCTTTTCCCAATACTTCTGGCTGGCTTTCTGCGAGTAGGGTTGGGCGATCCCGGAAGACATCAAACGCCAATACCACGAATCGCGCCCCCAGGCGACGGTGGCTTTCGCCATGCTTTCGGCGTCCACCGCCGACAGGCGCACCAGGTCGCCACGGAAACTATCTTTCATCCCTGCCACTCCTCGCGCAAGATGCCCATGATCAAACAGTCAGCTCGCTCGCCGTCGCGATGCAGGCGATCCCGTTCGCGGCCTTCTACATTGAAACCGGCTTTCTCGTAGGAACGGATCGCTCGCTGGTTATAAGCAAACACTCCCAGGGTGACGCGGTGCAGGTTCAACTCGGTGAAACCATAGCGCAGGATGACCCGCATGGCATCGGTGCCATAGCCGTTATTCCAATAGTTACGCTCGCCAATCCCAATCCCCACCCAGGCATCGCGATGGCTCCAGGCACCGACAAACAGGCCAATGAAGCCGATATGGTGGTCGCCTTCCAGGGTGTGCATATGAAAGAAGAATTCGTTCGGCTCTTCTTTCTCAAGATCTTTCTCAATCCATTCCTTGATCTTCTTTGGAGACCACAGTTGAGACGGGTCCATATCCAAAAGGCGGTAGTATTCCGAATCGCGATCCCAGCGCGCAAAAGCTTTGCCTGCCAGTTCGGGTTCTTCAGCGGTCAGCCGCACAAGTTCTCCACGAAACAAATCTGTGTTCATTGCTCGCTCCTTGCTTGCCATTCCTGGCGTAAAATGCCAAAATGCAGCAGGTCCCAACGCCGTCCATCGCGGTCTAAGGCCTGGCGGCGGCGCACTTCTTCGGTGAAACCAGCTTTTTGCACAATATGCACAGCCACCGGGTTGTATTCTGGCACAACCGCGGTCAGGCGGTGCAGATTTAATTCGTGAAACGCATAGCGCATCAAAAGTTGCAGCGCTTCGGTTCCATAGCCCTTGCCACGCTCCTCGGCCTCGCCGATGCCCATGCGCAGATAGCCGTTTCCGTTTGTCCACTCAATCCAATCTAACCTGGCAAAACCGATCAGGCGATCATCCGGACGCAGGCGGATGGTGAAATAGAACAGGTTGCGTTTTTCTTCCATCTCTTTCTCGATGGCTTCATATTGCTTTTTCAGTTTCGCAGCCGAAAGCGGGCGCGCCGGTTCCGGACTCAGCATGCGCAAATAAGCGGCGTCGTGCGTCCATTTTGATTCGATCTCGGGGTCTTTCTCGTGATCGATATGCGCCAGGCAAATTCTTTCCCCTTCATACAATGATTTGCTGATATCCATTTCATTAATCTCCTTCGATATTGCCGGCGCAACAACAACTTGTGGTAAGCGTTGCTGCGCCGGATCTGATTGTTTAGAGTAAAACCCGCTTGATGCCGGGTGGGGTGTCAATGGCGGCAATCTTGCCATCGTCCATCAAGGCGATGCGGTCGCACAAGGCGCTGGCTTCAACCAGGTCGCGGGTGGCTAACAAGACGGTCACACCATGCAGGTCACGATACTCACGCAGCAGGTTATGGATCGCAGTCTTCGAGCGAACATCCAGGTTGGCGGTCGGCTCATCCAACAACAACAAGCGTGGGCGGGCGAGCAAGGCGCGCGCCAGTTCCACTTTTTTCTGGCTCACCAGGTGCAGTTCGCTCATCGGGTTTTGCAAGTCGGATTCATCCAACCCGAGGCGCCCCAGGATTTCGACCGCCTGGCGGCGCAGTTCGACATAACGGGCAGCCGTGGGGCGTGCGCCATAGAACAGGTTGTCTAGCGGGGAAAGCTTCTTGAAGAAGCTGGCGCCTCCCGAGATGCGGTTGGTCATCTGCTGCACCTGCTGCGAGTGGCTGACGACGTCGTAGCCGAAGACGCGCAAGCGACCACTATCCGGCAGCAGCAAGGTAGCCAACAAACGCAGCAGGGTTGACTTGCCTGAGCCGCTCGGTCCGACCACGCCGAAGATCTCGCTGCGATGCACATGGAATGAGATATGATCGACCGCTACCACCTCTTTCAGGGCTTCGTTGAAACGGCTGTCCAACTGTCCATACTGCCGTCCCCACCCCGCCAGGTGTGAGCCGCCAAATTTTTTACAGGCATTGTATACACTGACTGCTTCAGACATCTCGTCCTCCACTTCCAAACCTTACACTTCAAAAAAAACAGCCACCGGACATCGCGCCCGTGGCTGGAGAAGGTCTAAAAGCAAAAAAACAGCCACGGGGTGGAGGCGCCCGTGGCTGTTCACGACACTCGGTTAGTTATCTACCGGTCAACAGGCGCACTCCGACAAGGAATAAGCAGCACCACCGCCGATCACGGCGATGCAAGCGCAATAGATTTGTGCAAATGTGTTATTCATCAAAGTGCGTCTATCCTTTCTAAAGATTAAGGTTGCCTTAAGCGAGGGCAATATTATCATAACATTATGGGGTTTGTCAAGGATTTTTTCAAATAAAAGGTAAACATACCTTGACAAAACGAAACAAAAAAGCGATAATCATATATGTCGTTGTGCGACACATTGACGCACGACATATATTGAGTAAACTATCCAATCCATCGAATAAACTGTCCCGTAAAACCAACATGCCAGAAACCTCCAACCTGCCGCTGACCGAAACCACTACACTGATCCTGCTCAGCCTGGCGCCAGGCCCGAGCCACGGGTACGCTATTATGAAAGATGTGCATACCCTGAGCGAAGAACGCGTCGCCTTGAGCACAGGCACGCTCTACGGGGCGCTGAACCGCCTGTTGGAACAAGGCTGGATCGAACGGGTGGACGACCCCCAACCTAACTCCACCCGGCGTGAACGGAAGGCCTACCGCCTCAGCGCAGTGGGACGCTCTATCCTGATTGAGGAGTTGGATCGATTGGAAAGTCTGAACACAATTGCTCGCCAGCGCCTGAGCCCAGGGGGCTATGGAGACACCCAACAACCATGAAAATGCTCCCCACCTGGCTACCAGCCGCTTACCGTGCCCTGCTCAGATTGTATCCCAAAGCTTTTCGGGAGGTCTACGCAGCAGAAATGCAAAGCGTTTTCACCCATGCGCTATCAGACGCCCGGCAGCGTGGCGCTCTGCCCGTGCTGAGGTTGTGCAGCCGTGAACTGCTGGAACTGCCCCTGGCCGCGCTGGTCGAACACCAGCATGAAAGGAACCGCACCATGCTAACGAACCCGCCCGTAGCGCGCACCCCCTGGTGGATTGCCCTGGCCGCCAGCGGGCCTTTCTTTATCGCCATTCTGGATGCCGTGGCGTTAGATGCGCCGCCAACCGTGAAGCTGGTTTTGGCGCCGTCTTTGCTGCTCTTTTGCGTGAGCATTCTGCTGGTCGAAATCATTCGCCAACGCCAGGTACCCTTCTGGGTATTGGTTTATGTGGGGTTCTTTCTCTTTGGTGCTTTCGCCAATTTAGCCGCGCCATTTCTCGATCGCATTTCCTGGATCAGAAGCCTTTACGACAGCCTGGGCGACACAGACCAACTATCCATGCGACTGGCCTGGTCTTTGTTAAGCAGCCTGAGCCTGTGGAGCATCTTGCTGCTGCTCACCGCCGCCGGATTAGGATTGGCCTGGATGCTGCCGGTGGCGCGCAACCTGGCGCGTTCGGCGCTGCAGCATTGGGATTACCTGGTGTTGTTGTTGTATGGCGCCGTGCCTTTTCTTTATTTGGTTGAATTTGACAGCTATCGTTATGATCAACCCTTCAGTTCGACAGGGATTGCTTGCCTGGGATTGGGGGTTCTTTTCTTCCTGCGCTCTCGAAGCCGCGGCGGGCGCTTGCTGGCGCTGCTGGCTGGCATGAGCGCGGCGTATTGGATCATGGCGGTTTCAAAATATTATCTGGTGCCGCTGCAAACCTGGGAATATTGGTTTAACCATAATCCCGTTGAAACCGAACGCTGGTTTGAGTCCTTGAGCACATTGCTATCCTGGGTTGTGATGCTTGGCGCCCTGAGCCTGCCCGCCTTGCTCAGCCGCTGGCAAGCGAAGGTCGCCGTCGAGGCAGAAGATGCTACGGCGCAAGAACTACCGCCGGCGCACTCAGCCCGGCCTGGCAACTGAGCAGCCTTATTTTGTGAGCTGGTATGTGTCGATGACCACACCACGCCGGGTAATGAATTGGAAGGTCATCTGCGCAGCGTCGGCGATCACCAGCATGGCGCCATAATCATCGCGATAGCGCACCTGGGAACGCGGGTCAGGCTCCACGAAGTAGTAAATCGGCCCGCCGCCGACGCCATTGATGAATAACGGGATGCCATCAACGATCAGGCGTTCGTAAACATGATCATGCCCCGCCATCAAAACATCGGCGCCCCACTCTACAAAAGGCCAGCGCATCCAATCGACCGGACCATGGAGGCCCGACGAATACGGGGGGTGGTGGAAATACACGACCTTCCATGGCGCTGTGGAAGCAGCCAGGCCGTCTTGCAGCCATTGGGCTTGCACTGAAATGCGGCTGACGCCGTCGGGCTCGCGCGAGTCGCTGTTGACGGCAAAGAAATGCAAAGGCCCCCAGGTGAAATCGTAATAGCGCTCGTTGCCCGGCAGCGTGAAATAGTCGAAGTAAGCCTGGGCCCGGTTAGTATCCCAATCGTGGTTGCCGATGGTTGGGAAAAAGCGGTTCTGGTCTGCACCGGGGCCATATGTCCCTACATAGGGATAAATATATTCGTGGTAAAACTGGCCGATATTGGCGTCGATGGTCTCCGCCGCCCCGCTGGGATAGTTGTTATCGCCAACGGTAATGATGAAATCGGGCTGCCAGCTTTTGACCAGGTTGGCGACATCGGCGGCGTTCTGGTCGCCCTGTCCGTAATCGCCAATCACGGCAAAGCGCACCGGCGCCGGGGTAGGTGTCAGCGTGGGAGGCGGGTCGGTGGGCGTTGGCGAAGGCAGCGGCGTTGCCGTAGGTGGGGCCGGCGGCGGCAATGTGGCAGTCGAGAGCGCCTCAACCGGCGTCGTGGTGGCTTGCACACCACCCCTTAAATCGTCCGGCTGCGTGGTGGTGAGGTTGCACGCCAGAGATGCGGCAAATAAAGCCAGTAAAATAATTCCTACAGTCGCAGCCCGGATAGGCGCTGTGCGTTTCATTACTTCTCCTCAATCCCCTTGTTGTGATCAAAGTTGGTTTTTTTCAGCAGGCGTCATACACGCCTATCATGCATCGCCCGCTTGAGCAGTTTATCGCTTGGAATACAACCACACCTCGAAAAACGCATCCAGAGAGGTACGCGAGGCGCGCCGGAAGGCGTTTAGTAAATCCTCGCCTCGGGCGATGCGGAAACGATGGGCGCGGTAATACTCTCGTAAAGCGCCAAAGAAGGCCTCGTCGCCGATGCGCTGCCTTAAAGCATCGAAAAACAGCGCTCCTTTGACATAAACCACGCCTCCATAAACCCTGGGGTTGTTTAAACTCTCGAAATATGCCAGGTCTTTGGCAACCCAATCATCATTGCCATCTTGCAGCAAGCGATCGTAACGCTCCTGCCAGTAAGCCACCAGGCCGTCTTTATGCTGCGGGCCGAGGGCAAATTCATAATACAGGCTCGAAGAATAAGTGGTCAACGCTTCGTCTAACCACGGCTCGTCGAAGACATCGTTGCCGACCAGGTTATACCACCACTGGTGCGCCACCTCGTGCGCCACGGTGGTGGAAAATTCCGGCTTGTCAGGCGCAGCATACAGCGACTCGCCGATCAAGACGATACCTGGAAATTCCACCCCCAGGGCGTTTCGCATTGGCGCAGCCACCACATCCAGTTCATTGTATGGATACTGCCCAAAACGTTCGTTGAAAATGCGCAGCGAGTCAGCCGCCACAGAGAGCGCCGCCTGGCCGCCTGCTTTACCGCCCGGAAGATAAAACGAGTTCACCTGGACGCCATCGACCTCGCGAGAGAGCTTCTCGAAATGCGGGCTGGCAACCAGGAAGAAATCCCGCGCCGGGCCGCTTTGGTAAGAAAGATCTGCCCAGCCGTCGACCACCTGGCGAGTAATTTCGGTTCCGGTGGCGACTACCTCCACCTGTTCGGGAAGGTGAATTTCGACGGCGTAAAAGGCAATATCGCTGTAAACCGAGTCGCCAATTTCCGAAACGGCGTCCAGGTTCCAGCCATCCCGGTCATAGACCGCCAGAATCGGATACCAGGAAGCCAGGGCCATCACATCATCCGAGAAATTATAGATGCCATAGCCAGCCGGCGTGGCCTGTCCGCCGAAATCTAAAGGTACCTGGCCGGTAAAATCAAAGGCCAGCAAAACTTTGGCGCCGCCCATTAACATGCGCGGCATGTCGACGCGCAACACGGTATCATCGTGAGACAGGGCAGTTTGCGCCGGCTGGCCGTTTAATAACACCCGGTTGACCGTAAGCGAACCATTGCCGTAGCTGCGCCCACCATTGGGCAACAGGCGGAAATACAGCTCGCCCAGGGAGACTTCTTCCGTGTTGGTATATTCCAGGCGCGCCTGGCCGTGGAAGCGGTGCTCATGGAAATCGATCGTCAACCGGATGGAATAGCGCGGCGCAGAAGACAACCCCGGTAAGCCCTGGCGCGCCGATGGTAGCAGGGCGGAATAAGCCAGCTCTACATTCAACGGCTGCGTGTCCAACAACCATGCATCCAGTTCTCCCGGATCAACCTGTGAAACCGGAAACGGAGATGGGATATAGGAAGCCGCGGGCGCAAAAGAGCGCGGCAAGATGCGGCTGGTCAAACGATCCGAGGCCGGCTGGCAGTCCTCGAAGAAAATATCCCCCGTCACGCGCAAGTAACACAGGAATTCACCTCTGGCGGACGAACTGACCTTCAGCACAACGGCGGTTCCGTGCTGGTCGTAGATTTCCACATCCGGCTGCGCTCCGATTTGCTGGATCAATTCAGGTAAATTAGCCGTTCCAGAAGTGCGCACCAGGCAAGCTTCCCCCGTCCCGCCGTTCAACAAGCAGGCGCTGCGATCAGCGTAGCGTTCCTGGCTGAGCTGGCAGAAGGTTGGGGTACCGGCTATCACAAAGCAAGCCCCCCACACCCCCTTGAAATCTACGTAAACAACCGTATCGGTGATGGACTCTGGGTCGTAATGTCCCAGAATCAGGCGGTAAGGCTGGTGGATCAGGTCGCCAAAGGGCCGCAAAGCGCTCAATCCCATCACGCGAGCCTGCTCGCGGGTGACCGGTGTGACCTGGGCCTGGCGCCCAAACTGGATTAGCTGGTTGACCGACGTTACCGGCTGACGCAACGGCTGGTTGATCAGGTTATCGGCCATCAAGCCCAGCGGGGCGAGCAAGATCAGGCCTGCCATCACCAGGTTAAACCAACGCACGCTCTGATGCGAGCTGCGCGTGGCTGATTCGACCACAGACATTTGCAGCGCGCCGGCAATGGCGGCCAGCAGCCCCACCACAATATATAACAGGCTCATACGCGCCTGAGCGCTCTGCGTAAAGGGATAAATTGCCAGGCCGCGCAGGTGCGGCTCTAACAAGCCAATCAAAAACGAGGCGCCTTCGAAAGGAGTATGGCTGGCGGTCCACACAAAGCCCAAACCCGCCAGCACCCACAAACCGGCTGCCAGCAAGCCGTGATCGAAACGCGCTGCCAGCCAGCCCGCTGCCGCCCCAATCAAGACACAAAACGGCAGTCCTACCGCCAGCTTGACCCATGGCAAGTCCGCCGCGGCGCGCCACAGCAAGTACGTATCCAAGCCCCACACCCCCAGCGAAAACCCTACTCCAGCCAACATGCCAAAAAACAGGCCGTTGCGGCGTTTTTCGGCTTGCAATTGCAAGACGGTTGGCATTCGATTGGCGTCCATGTGACTCTCCAGTTGAGTTATTGCGCTTCCAGCCGGTAAATCGTACCCGCTTGATCCACCAGGTAAACTTCACCGGCCTGATCTTCTCCAAACGAGGTAATCCGCCCCATGCCTTCGAACAACACCCTATTCAACCACTCGCCGCCGGAGCCGCGCAGCAGCCCCCACACCCGCCCAGAGCAAAAGTCGCCATACAGGTAGACGCCTTGCCAGGCAGGCAAATTCTGGCCGCGGTAGATCACGCCCCCCGTGACCGAACAGCCCTGGGAGTGGTCATACTCAGCCGCTGGAGCAACCCAATTCAATCCTTGTGGCGGGCTGCCTTTATACGGCTGGCTGCCCTCAAAAAAGCGCCAACCATAGTTCAGCCCGGCGGCGCCCGCCGGGGCAAAATTAATCTCTTCCCACTGGTTCTGCCCGACATCCGCGATATACAGGTCGCCGGTCAGCCTGTCGAAAGCAAAGCGCCACGGGTTGCGCAATCCAGTTGCCCAGATTTCGGGCTTTCCGCCGCCATTGGCAAAGGGGTTATCGGGCGGAATGGCGTAGGGATCGCCGTTATCGACATCGATGCGCAAAATTTTCCCCAACAGGGTATTGAGCGATTGCCCGGAGTCCAGCGGGTCGCCAGCCGAGCCGCCATCGCCCAAACCGAGGTAGAGATACCCATCCGGCCCAAAAGCCACCATCCCGCCGTTGTGATTGCCAAAAGGCTGGTCGATCAGCAGCAGGCGCTTTTCAGAGGCCGGGTCGCTGCGGTCGGGGTCGCCAGCGGATACCTGGAAACGGGCAATGGCAGTATTACCGCGCAAGTCGGTGTAGTTGACATAGAAAAAGCCGTTTTGGGCATAGTTGGGGTGAAAGGCCAGGCCCAAAAGACCTTGCTCAAAACCCTGGCTACCGACCCGGTTGGTAATATCCAAGAACGGTTCAGCCATTAAAACGCCATCCTTCAAAATTTGAATGCGCCCGGGTTGTTCGACAACAAACAGGCGCCCCGAGCCATCCCCAGCATGGGTAACCGCCAGAGGATTGACAAAGCCGCTGAAAACACGCCGCCAGGTAAATGGGCCGGGGTCCGGCAAAGCAACCGCATCCGGGGTGGCTTGAGCGCCGGCTGGCGTTTGCGTGGGCGCCGGCGGGCCGCCCTCAATCGGAGTGGGGGGTGGGGAATCGGTGGGCAAAATGGTTGCCGGGGGCTGCGTAGGCGTCGAAACCACCGGCAGGGCGCCGCTTTCTTGCGCCTGGGTTGGCGGCGCGCCGGGCGCGGTGGGAATGGCTGTTGGAGATGCATCGCTACAGGCAGCCAACAACAAGGCCACCAGCAAAAATAATCCTATTCGAAACATCATCTTGTATACCATCCAAACTTATGCGATGTTCAATTTTCGCGATCCTTAAATTCACCGTCAATAATTTGATCTGCTGCCTGCCCATCCAGCTGAGTTGGCGCTGGGTGAACGACGTGCGGTTCAGATACCGGAGCGTCGCGCCACTCGCCGGGCAGCACCTGGCGCATGGCTTCCATATGCTCCTGGACAACATCCGGCGGGCACAGCTCGACAAACAAATAAGCCCCCAACCACATCACGGCCATATCGTCGATCGGCCCTGGGGCCAGGTCGGGGAACAAGAAATAGAACAACGAACCAACCGGCAGCAGCTTAATCAGCGGGCTGACCCGCCCATCCGCCATCAGGCGGCCGATCAAGCGCACCCGCAACCACAGTTCGCCAAACACCCCACCGCTGGGGGGGACAATTTCGCTGTCTTTGTCCTCAGTCATGGTACCTCCAAAGTTCTTGCAAAGATTATACCCCGAACGCCAAAAGCTCCAGCGCTGCGGGCTAACACTTAATCTACGCTAATCCGGTCGTCTGGTTGCAGCCGGCTCTTCATTCACAACCTTCATCCAGCCTGCCAGGCGCTTAAAAAAGGACAGAGCAGCCAATTGCGCTGCTCCGTCGGAGGGTTTTTAGAGGAGTCCAGGTTAACTTTGGGCCTTGGCGACCACAGCGGCGAAGATTTGCGGATCGCGCACCGCCAGGTTAGCAAGCACCTTGCGATTGAGGGCGATCTGGTTTTTCTTCATGCCGTGGATCAGGCGGCTGTAAGTGACGCCATTCAAGCGCGCCGCGGCATTGATGCGGGCAATCCACAGGCGGCGCAAATCGCGCTTGCGGGCGCGACGGTCACGATAAGCATACCACAGGCTTTTCAACATGGCCTCATTGGCGCGCCGGTACAAGCGATGGCGGGTGCCAAATTGGCCTTTCATCAACTTCAAAACTTTCTTATGGTGCTGGCGACGAACAATTCCAGTCTTTACACGAGGCATAATCTACTCTCCTGCGAGCCCCTGGGCGCCGGCGGCTCTGAGACCGCCCGTTGCGAACACCCAACAGCCGCAACTAAAAAGGGAAAAAACCGAACAACGTGGATGGGAATCCAACCACGCCGGCAACCTAGCGAAGCTAGTGAGCCTTCTTCAGGTAGGGCGCCAGACGGTGCACGGTCTTCACAATGCCGCGGCCTTTGACCGGCAGCATTTCAGCGAAGAGCGCTTTCGTCCGCTTGGAGGTGCGGCGGCGCAAGTGGCTTTTGCCGATCTTGGTGCGCACCAACATCCCAGACCCGGTCAGGCGGAAACGCTTCGATGTAGCCTTATGAGTCTTGATCTTATACTTTCCAGCGGTTTGCTTACGTGGCACAATAAACTCCTCTCACACAAAATTCCGCGGATCTGGTTCAACTCCGCGGATTTCAACAAACGGATTTCTAGAATTGAACTTCAGCGCTTGGTAACTATTTCTTTTTCGGCGCTTTGGTGGGGGCCAGGATCATTAACATCGTCCGGCCTTCCAAAGCTGGGGCCTGTTCCACTGTCGCCACATCCGCCAAATCTTCCGCCACTTCTTTGAGATCGTTCAGAGCGATCTCAGGGTAGGTGATTTCGCGGCCGCGGAAGCGAATGCGAACTCGCACTTTCATTCCACTGTCCAACCAACGCCGGGCATCGCGCACTTTCAAATCGCGGTGGTGTTCGTTGGTTTTCGGTCGCAGGCGGATCTCTTTGACTTCGATTTTGGTCTGCGCTTTGCGAGCTTCGCGATCTTTCTTGGCTCGCTCGTAAATAAACTTCCCAAAATCCATCACCCGGCAGACAGGTGGGTCAGAATTGGGGGCCACTTCTACCAGGTCTAGCTCGGCGTCTCGGGCGATGCGCTGGGCTTCTTCGGTCGAAACCACCCCAACATTCTCACCCAACGGGCCAATCAAACGTACCTGTGGAACACGAATGGCCTCATTTACTCGATAATTGATTGCGCTGATATGCTACTCCTTAAATTCTAGATGATCTTGCCCTGAAGACAAGTGCAAGGCATCATACCAAAAAAAGCCGGAATCGTCAACCATATAACTTGATTGGGCCATCCAATCGAGAAATCGGGACACAAAACGGGACATAATCGGGACAATTACACTTCTAAAAAGGACAGTCAAACCCGTATAATGCGACATCCTTTCGCACAGAGAAGGCCAGATTCTGCCTATTACGTCAACAAAACTACCGATGACAACATAGCGCTTCAATCACTAATAGATACCGGCGCCTGCACCACGGATGATCCATCCCCACTGGCGCCCCCTTGCTCATTGCGCTCGGCTATCAAGCTGGCGAATGTCTTCCATGGGGTAATCAATATCCCAGCCGGGACTTACAACATCGCCGGCAGCCTGCTGATTGACCAACCATCCGGCGTTGAATTCAAAGGTTCTGGCCATGAAACCACCACCATCGATGGCAGCGGCGCTGACCGCATTCTCTGGGTCAGTCACATCAACGCCAATGTGGCGATGCGCGACCCAGATAACAAAACTCTGAGAATTAATGACAGCGTCATTCGCAATAACGCCGCCGGGTTTGGCGGCGGTATATCGGTTTTCTCGAATGGCACTCTGACGCTGGAAGACAGCCCCATCAGCGGCAGCCTCACCAAAGGCAATGGCGGCGGCTTATACGTTGAAGGCGTTGCATTTCTCAGGCATGTAACCCTGACCGGCAATACAGGGCTGAGCGGCGACGCACTCTCGGATTGCGCCAACGGTCTCACCGGCTTTGGCGCTAACATCATCAGTTCCGCCAGCAGTTGCACCATCAGCGGCGGGACGATCATTGATTTAGACCCGCTCCTGGCAGGACTGGACGACAACGGCGGCCCCACACTCACCCACATGCCGGCCGTGAACAGCCCCGCTGTGGATGCCATCGAATGTTTCCTCGGCGAAAGCACTGACCAACGCGGCTAGCCGCGCCCGCAAAGCGGATTGAACTGTGACATCGGCGCAGTTGAGCGCCAGTTTCAAGAATTTTACCGCTACAGCCTGTTCATACCGGTTATCCTGCGCGCCTTGCCGTGAACTAACTTTCCTTGAATTTCTGGTTGTCAGATTGCAATTACTTACTGCTTGATGGTATTCTGCCATCAACGTCTCTGAATCCTTGCCTTTAAGCACTACGGTGGCGTCTTCATCCTGACTTATGGCCCACTGGGAACCCCCCACAGAATCACAGTCCCATCATAAGAGCCGGATGCCAACAACTCTCCGGAGGGCGAAAAAACCAGGTCTGTCACATAATCCCGATGACCATACAGAATTTTCAAAAGGGCGCCATCCACGGCTCGCCACAGGCGCACCGTGTGATCGTAGCAGCCGGTAGCCAGGGTATAGCCATCTTTCGAGAAGGCAACCCGCATGACACCCGCTATATCAAGCTGGTATAACCGCTCGCCATCTCCGGCGCGCCAAAGCTCCACCTTCCCCAAATCCCAGCCGTCTTCATTCTTTGACACTGAGGCCAGGGTTTGCCCATCGGGTGAGAAAACCACCTGCGAAAATTCATAGGTCCATTCGTGGCCTTCAATCGAAAATAAGCGCTCTCCCTCCGGCACTTTCCAGAGCTGAATGGCATAATCCGGATATCCGAAAATTGCAGCCAGGGTCTTGCCATCGGGCGAAAACGCCAGGTCCAACACCTCTCCCTGGTAACCTTCCAGCCCGCGGATGAGCTTCTCGTCCTCCAGGTCCCAGAGTTGAAGGATCCCTTCCAGGTACCCGATCGCCAGCATCCTACCATTTGGCGAAAAGGAAACGCTGGCAGGGACATAAGGCGGTGCTTCTTTCCCGAAGAGGCTTTCCAGTCGCGTCAATCGCGCCCCGTCTTTCATGCTCCAGAAGCTGCCCTGCGTCCACAAGAACTGCCCATCCAGGCTAAAGGAAACTTTGGCAGTACCATACCCTAAATTGTTTGGATCTTCGATCTCATTTTCAAACTGGGCATCTTCCGCCCCCCAGAAGCGGGCAGTTAGATGCGGGTTGCCGCTGTTCGCCACCAGGGACTTCCCATCCGGCGAGAAGGCAACGCCATCCACATTGGTTCCATATTCATCGAATGCCGCCACTCTAGCAGCGGTATTGGGATCAAAAACGTGAATGCTTTTGGCCGTCCAGATCAGCAAGTTTCCTTCGTTTGGCGCGTAGGTGAGCTCGAGCGGATCTTGTATGTCTACTACGGTGCGCTTTCCATCCGGGAGTTGCCATATCGCTGCTTGTGGCGCGGTCAGGCTGTTAGCCGGCCCATTCCCCACAATTGCCAGTGATCGCCCATCTGGGGCAAATCGCAAGCTGGAAACGGCCTGGAAGCTGCCTTCAAGGGTTTGCAAGAATTTCCCACTCGAAACATCGTACAGCCTGATTTGATCTCGGTCGAGCAGCGCCAGGGTCTGCCCATCTGCCGAAAACACAATGGATTTTCCGCTGAAAGCCTGTAATACCCGGTTTCTTTCTAAATCGACCAGACGTACCGCGCCGGCATTCTCGATTGCCAGGACTCCGCCGGTTGAAAAGGCCGCTCGCTCCCCGGTCCACTGGTTCAAGAGACTTCCGTCCTCGGTGCTGTAGGCGCGGATTTGACGATCATCATCCACAGCCCACGGCATGGTGACAAGTACACTCTTATCTGGGGAAAATTCCAGTGTAGATCCCTGGAATGTAAAGCGCTCTCCACCATCCGAAACGCTCCAGAGTTGCACTTTGCCGGGATGAAAACCCACCGCCAGGCTCTGCCCATCCGGTGAAAAGACCAGATCTGTCAGGGTTGTTTCCCACCCTACCGGTTTTTCCCACACGATCGTCCCCTGTTCGAGATCCAAGAGGTAGATGCTTTGTTGCATATTCTCCTCATGGATGTCGCCCCTTGGAGAGAAGGCGACCGCTCGCCGGCTGGCAGCCAGGTAGCGGCGATTAGCAGATAAAACTACCATGTGTGGAGAGGCTGGCACAAGCGTGAACCCTTCTTCAGGGGAATTGAGAATCGTGGTAAGCCTGCGCAGCGTTCGCGCCTCGTATAGGTCGACCCCAAGTGTGGTGGGGATGACCAATAGTTCGCCATCCATCGAGTAGAATGGCACACCGTTGATCATCCCCTGCCCCAACCGCCTTATTTGGGTTACACCAGCCGCATTCTGCGGAGTGATCCTCCGGCTGGCTGCCTCTGCAGGAACCGGTGTGGCGCTGAGTGTGAGGTCAGCAAAAGCTGTAGCAGAAGCTGTAGCAGAAGCTGTAGCAGAAGCCGTCTTTGAAGGAGGTGAGGAGGCGGTGCTGACAGGCGTGTATATTACAGTGGTGCTGAACGATTGCAAAGGCTGTGGTCTGCAACCGGCGAACACCAACAAAATTATGAGCCCACTGAGAAATCGAAAATAGGTTTTCATCAGAGCCTTTTTTTATCCATAGATTTCACTCACTTGTAGCGGCAACGGCTAAGTTTGATGGCCGAAACTGGAGATGGCGAATCTTTTACCGGTCTTGAGGACAGGCATAGTTTCCAACATATTGGTCATTGGCTTATTTCCATCAGCCTACACTTAAGACTTGTCATTTCCCCTTTTTGTTCCAGGTTTATTCGAGAATAGGTGAGTTAAATTTCTCGAATGGGCAAAGCAATCGCCACAGAACAGCGATTGCTTTGCCCCCAACGAGATGACCGGTTACACGCCAGCGGCGATGTCTTGCTGGACGTGCTGCAGGAAGGCTTCGAGCGCCATGGGGCCGGGGTTTTCGCCGTTGCGCAGGCGCAGGGCTACCTGCTCCTGTTCCACTTCTTTATCCCCCACCACCAACATGTAGGGGATCTTCTGTTTCTGGGCGTCGCGGATCTTGGCGTTCATGCGCTCGCCGCGCTCATCAACTTCGATCCGCAGGCCGGCCTGGCGCAGTTTGCCGGCTACCTGCTGGATGTATTCCATGTGGCGGTCGGCGATGGGAATCAGCACCGCCTGCACCGGCGCCAGCCAGGCCGGAAAAGCGCCGGCGAAATGCTCGATGATCACGCCCAGGAAGCGTTCTGTGGTACCCGTCACCGCCCGGTGCAGCACCACCGGCGTATGCTCGGCGCCATCTTCGCCGATATAGGTCAACCCCAGGCGGGAAGGTTGGATGAAATCGACCTGGATGGTCGAAAGCTGCCATTCACGCCCCAGCACATCGCGGGCCAGGAAATCGGCCTTGGGCCCATAGAAAGCCGCTTCGCCTTCGGCTTCGAAAAATTCGACCTGGTTGGCTAAGAGCGAGGCGCGCAGCGCCGCCTCGGCCTTGACCCATTTCTCGTCATCCTGCACATACTTGCCGCCTTCGCCGCGCAGCGACAAGCGCACTTTATAGTCCTTGAAATGGTAACGGTCGAGCACCTCTTGAATCAGGTGCAGCGCCAGGGAGAATTCACTCTCTATCTGCTCTTCGGTGCAGAAGATGTGGCAGTCATCCTGGGTCAGGGCGCGCACGCGCGTCAGCCCGCTCAATTCGCCGGTCTTCTCGTAGCGGTAGAGGGTGGCAAATTCGGCAAAACGCATCGGAAATTCACGGTAGGAATGCCGCCCCATCTCGCGGAAAAGCGTCATGTGGCTGGGGCAGTTCATCGGCTTCAGGCGAAAGACGGTGTTCTCGTCCACCATGGGGGGGAACATTGAGTCTTTATAGTTGTCATAATGCCCCGAGCGGCGGTACAGGTCTTCCTTCACCAGGTGCCCGGTCCAAACATGCTGGTAGCCGTAGCGCGTTTGCACATCGCGGACGTAGTTTTCCATCAAGTAGCGCAGCATTTCGCCTTTGGGGGTAAAAAGCGGCAAGCCCGGCCCGACATCTTCGGCAAAGTAGAACAAACCCAGTTCTTTGCCCAGGCGGCGGTGATCGCGCTTCTTGGCCTCTTCCAGCCGCCACAAGTGTTCTTCCAATTCCGGGGCGCTTTTCCAGGCCGTGCCGTAGACGCGCTGCAGCATGGGGTTCTTCTCATCGCCGCGCCAGTAGGCGCCCGCCACGCTCATCAGCTTGAGGGCCGAGGGGTTGATTTTGCGGGTATTTTCGACATGCGGGCCGCGGCACAGGTCGATGAATTTGTCGTGCTGGTAAACCGAAATTTCGAGGTTCTCTTTCAGCGGGTTGCCATATTCATCGAAACCGCCCTGCTCCAGGCCGGCGATCAATTCCAGCTTGTAGGGCTGGTCTTTGAAGATCTGGCGCGCCTCATCCGCTGAGACCACACGCTTGTGAAAATCATGCCCACCGGCGATGATCTGGCGCATGCGCTTTTCGATTTCCTGCAAATCCTCGGGAGTGAGCGAACGCGGCAGGTCGAAATCGTAATAAAAACCTTCCTCCACCGGCGGTCCGATGGTGTATTTGGCCTGTGGGAACATTTCCACCACCGCCTGGGCCATGACGTGCGCCGCCGAATGGCGGATGCGGTATAGGTCGCTCTCTTCGTAGGCAATATTCTGATTTGCAGACATGTTTATCTCTCCTTTTCAATCCAACAAAAAACTCTCGCCCACACTGGGGCGAGAGCCAAATACGCTCGCGCGGTTCCACCCAGATTACCTCCTTGTTGGGAAGCATCTCTTTGCGACTGATAACGGAGTCACCCGTTTTTCTCTACTAAAAGCTCGCTTCTGCAAGCTTTTTTCAAGTTTCCGCTCGCGGGGGGTTTTGGCTGGCTGGTCGCCGAGGGAGACTCTCAATCGGTGGCCTCCATTCCCTGTCGGCGCCGTTGCCGGTTACTCGTCCCGGTCATGGCGTTTGCGTATTTTTTTTGAGTGGGCGGAATAGGGCTCGAACCTACGACCTCTGCGATGTCAACGCAGTGCTCTAACCAACTGAGCTATCCGCCCGGACGGATGGAAATTATACCACAGCCAGGCCATCCGACAAGGGCAAAGCGAAGCAGAGAATCGCTGGCCTCTCAACGATCTCTGCTTCGTATTTCATTTGTACGGATTTTAACCAACGTTTGTTTTACTGGTCAGGTGCAATGCACCAAACCCAGGTGCAATGCACCAGCGTGGCTTACTGTTTGACCATCGCCTTGGGCTTGAAGTACAACCGGATGGTGCCGGTGGTCAGCAGCAGGAAGCCGGCCAGGTAAATTGTGGTCATGATGTCCAGGCCTGCGGCGGCGGCGTCTCTCGGCGCGCTGGCTTGCTCAGGTGGAAGAGGTTCTGCAGTAGGCTGGATGGAAAGCGGCGTCGGCGTGAACTTGGGCGTGCGGGTAGCCGCAATTTCGGTGGGCTGCTCGTCCATATCGACCGGCTGCTCACCGGGTTCAGGTGTCACCAGCGTGGGAAGCGGTTCGGGAGCATCCGGGGTGGCAGTCGCTTTCTCCTCAACCACATCCACCGGGTCCGTATCTTGTTCTTCGGAATCGGGGGTTGGGGTTACAATCTTCCAGCTATCGGTGGTGTGGCAGTTCGAGCACATGCCACGCGGGTGTCCAGAAGGACGGATATTGGTATGGCAAGCATTACAGTTGGAATAGCCGGTGTGGTCGAACTTGACCTCGTTCCAATCTTCATAATCGAAGTGGCAGTTGCTGCACACACCCGGCCAGTGGCCTTGCGGCGTGGCGTGACAATCGGTGCACGAGCCATAGCTGGCCATGATCTCAGTGTGGTTGACGTTGATATCCGTCCATGAAGAGTCGCCGTGGCACAAGGTGCAGGTCCCGGGGTAGTGACCCGTCGGGCTGCTGTGGCAATCGGTGCACGAGCCATAGCTGGCCATAATATCCGTGTGGTTGATGTTGATATCCGTCCAAGAAGAGTCGCCATGGCACAAGGTGCAGGTTCCGGTGTAGTGTCCGATCGGGCTGCTGTGACAATCGGTGCATGACCCATACAACTGCATGATCTTACCATGATCCGGCGTGATATCCTGCCATGAGCCATCGCTGTGGCACAGGGTGCACGCTCCAACGTAGTGCCCGCCCGGCTGGTTGTGACATTCCAGGCAGTTTTGCGACAGCTTGCTGTGCTGCACATCGACCTGAGACCAGGCGGCTTTGGAGTGGCACTGCGAGCATTGCCCGGGATAATGCGCCGTTTCGCTGCGATGGCAAGACGAGCAGTCCGAGTATTTAGTTTTTCCATGGTCGAACTTGGTGGCAACCCAATTCTTCTGGGTGTGGCATTCGTCACATTTGCCGGGGTAATGGAAAGCCGTTGCCATATGGCAGTACTGGCACTCAGTGTTGCCCTTATGGAAATCTATATCCTGGTGGCAATCCAAACATTTAGGGTTGCTGGGGTGTTTCCAGGTCGATTCCCAAGAGGCGGTGGTGTGGCAGTTCGAGCACTGCCCGGTGAAATGGTTGAGGGCTTGCTGCCCATCGTGGCACGACTTGCAATCGCTGGCGTTGCTGTGATCGAAAGCCAAGGCGCTCCACTGCGCCCCGGCCACATGGCAGGAGGTGCAGGCCATATCCGGGAAGTGCGCCGAAGCGACTTCCTGCTTGTGGCAGGCATAGCAATCATTCACGCTTCGGCCGGTGTGGTCGAAACTGGCGGCGCTCCAACTGCTGACATCTTTGTGGCAATCCATGCACTCGCCATCATAGTGGAAGAGCTTGATCGAGAAACCGAAGGGTGTGGCGATGCTGGGCAGGTCCTTCTCATGGCAGCTCAAGCAGTCCGTGTAGATCTGGTGGTCGAAGGCGAAGGGTTCCCACGAGTAGGTGTGGTGACAATCGACGCAGCGGCCCAGGTAGTGCGGAACCTCCGTCTCGGTCTCAAAGTTCAGCCCCGGCGAGACCACCGACACGCTCAGGCTGATATTCCTGAACGAGCGCACGGTTTGGCTCGGCGCTTCATGGCAGTCTTCGCACTCACGCGGCGTGCCTTTGTAAAGTCCGTCACTGTGGCAGGCCATGCACTCGACCGTGTAGTGCCCGGCCAGCTGGTAAGTGGTATGGTCGGCAGGGGTAAATTCGCCGCTGTAGAACTGCACCAATTGGGGCGTGATGAGGGTGCTCCAGATGCGCTTGTGCAGGCGGGCCTCGGGCATGTTAATGCTCATCTGCACCCGGTCATACAGCACTTTGATGACATCGATCTGCAAAAACGGGTCGATAGTCTCCAGGATGATCTTGGTCTGGGTGAGCAGCAAATTCAGGCGATGCTGCAATTCACCCATCTCCTGCGCCTCGATCACATCCATCCGGCCAGCCACATCCACCATGGCGGTATTGAAAGCCGCACCGGCCAGCTGGATGGATTGGACATCGCGGGCATATGCCAGGTCTGCCAGGCGGCGCTCTGCCAGGTCGATCGACAGGTTGGCGCTGCGCTGGGGATCACGCGCCAGGCGCACATGCATGCGCTCGGCAAACTGCTGCATTTCAAACAGGGCATGCCCAGGTTTGAAGGGGTGGATCACCGCCAGGTAGGCCAATCCTAGCACGGCAACCACCACAAAGACATTGACAAACATTAGAGTGAACCAGAAGATTCGCTTCATTGGCTTCACCTCCTCCTGAGGGTCATTGATTTGACCCTGAACCGCTATCTGGTTGATAGCTTGACAGATCGAAACTCTTGCCAGTAATGGCGGCCGCCTCGCCGGACGCCCCGGTGGGGTGGCATTCGATACAAGATTTCTCGTAATAGTCCGTGATTCCATTGACCAGGTGCAAGCGCTCCATCTCTTCAGCCTGGTGCACATCATGGCAGCTAAAGCAATCAAAGGTGGTCATGGCGACAGCGTGACAAGTCTGGCATTGATCGGTGTCATTATCGCCATGGCTGACCATAAAATCATGGCGGATCAGCTGGGCTGGCAGCCAGGCGACCGCAGTATGGCAGCGCTCACACTGTATGCCAAACTGCCCGGCGTGCAACTCAGGATCGACATGGCAGCTCACACATTCCTGCTCCGTCCCGGCATACACCAGGTTGGCGTGACATTGGGTGCACTCGGCGGTCAGGTGAGCGCCGTCGAGCGGGTAGTAGGCGTTGTGGTCAAACTCGCCCATGCGGTCGACGCCGTCGTGGCAGCTCAGGCAATCGGCGCCGAATAATTCCAGGTGCTCGGCCATGTAGTCATGGTCGTTTTGGACATGGCAGGTCAGGCAGTCCAGGGTCTCATGAATGAAACGATCGCCGCTGTGGCAGCTCTGGCAGCCCATGGCCTCATTCTGATAATCGACTTTGTGGCGCGCCAGGCTGAAACCGGTCAAAGCTTTATGGTCGACATTGGGATAGGCAAACTGCGAAATAACCACATCGCGCCCCTGATGCTCGAAGTGGCAGGTCTGGCAGCGGCTGGTGCCCGGCAGCAGCCCGTGCAGCCCGTCCCCTTCCAGGCGCTGCTCGGCAATCTCCATGTGGCAATCCTGGCAGCGCGTATCGGTAATGCAATGCACCGGCGCATGGCAGTGCGAGCACTCGTGCTCGAACTCGGCGTGCGAAGCATAGCCGTTGAGCGGCGTGTTCTTCGGATGAGTAGCCGAGATCAGTCCCGGCGACAACATGCCGGAGGCTTTCACATAATACACGCCGCCCCCCCCTATCAGCAGCAGGGCAAACAGGCTGCCTAGCAAGAACGTTCGTTTTGGAATAAATCGTTTCATCATCGCAACCTTCCCCAGAATAAAAACTTACGGTCCCAGTTTTTCGAATATACGCTGCGCCTGCGCCAGCCCGTCCGCCGACCGGTCGCCCAAAGCGCCCACCTGCATCAACTGCCTGGCCTCCCCAGATTGCCCGGTCGGGTGGCAATCTGCACACAGTTGATAGTCCGCCAGTTTCTCGGCCTCATGCACTTCTTGCATGTCCTGTTCTGCATGATCGTGACAGCCATAGCAGGTGTAGGTGTAGTAATTTTCTGCATGGCAGGTCTGGCAGGCGACCGCCCCGTCGCCGCCGTGATCCAGCATAAAGGTGTGGCGGGTGAGAAAAGCCGGCTTCCAGGAAACGCTGCTGTGGCAGCGGGCGCAGTTCACGCCAAATTGATTACGGTGCACCAGCGGGTCTTCGTGGCAAGACACGCAGCGGTGCGGGTCGTCCTCGTTTTCAATAAATAAATACGCCATCCCGGTTTCGTCTTCGGGAGCATGGGTAACTTCGAAACCGCTGGCCAGGGCTACGGCCTGCACAGCCTGCCAGTCGCCCCAGCGGATCAGATCGACCAACTGGTTGATCTGGTAATCGTTCAAAGCCCCACCTTCCTGGATGTGCCAGGCCGCCATGGCGCTGCCATGCACCGCCCGGGCGATGGTCTTCTGCAGCAAGGTGGGTTCGGCCGCCGCCAGGGCCGGATTGTTCAACGCCGGCATGGCGCCGATGCCGGCGCCGTCTGCCCCGTGACAGACAGCACAGTAACGCACATACAACTGCATGCCTTCTTGCAAGGATTGCGCTCGCATGGCCTCTTGCGACCGGCTCATGCGGTCATTCTCTCCCGCTGCATACACCGGCAGCACGATCACCAAAACCATCAAGAAAAGCAGGCTGATCCAGTTCGACTTTGCGCTCATGGTCTCTACACTCCTGCCCGGCTCAGGCGTCGAAATAAACGATCTGATCCGGCGAGAAGTGTTCCCGGCGGGTCACTTTGGAAGTGTCCACCAGCACAGCCCCATCCTGGAAACTGACTTCGAACAGATCCAGGGCTTTGGGAACCGGCTGGCTGATAAAATCGCCATTGATATCGAAACTGGAAGCGTGGCACGGGCAATAAAAGCGCTCCTTCGATTCAGACCATTCCACCGCGCAGCCCAGGTGCGGGCAGCGCCGGTATAAAGCCATAAAGCCGCCATCCTTGCCGCGCACCAGGTAGAAATTGCCGTCTGTGAACTCGGTAACCGAGTTATTGGGAATCTCATCTACCTTGCCAGCCGTAAAAAGGCCGCCGAACTTGCCATCCAGGCTCTTAGCCCGCAAGAACTGCAGGCTGCCGATGCCCATCTCCAACACCGCCAAACCGCTCAGGGCACCCAGGCCCAACTTCATGAAATCACGGCGGGTGAAGTCTTTCGTCTCTGAGTAGTGTTTATCTTTGGCAGTCATTGCACCACCTCCAATTACCAGATAAAGGGTAGAACCAGGGCCATGTTCTCGCCGCGGAAGTACACGCCGATGACAGTCAAGACCACCAGGCTGACCATCAAGAAAGTGAACAGGCCCAGCATGGCTTCGCTGTGGTTGGCGCGCCGCCCGCCATGCGAAATCAGCAGGCGCATCAAGGCGTACACCAACCCCAAACCGAGCAGGCTGGCGCCAAAGGGTATCAACCCGCTGACGATCCAGGCCGGCAGGCTCGGGAAGAGCTGCCCCAGGTCGAGCCAGAACTCATCCACGATCACCAGGGCGGGGATCAAATCGACGCCCAGCACGGTTGCCAGAATGGCAGCGCGCTTGCCATGCGAGGAGCGGAAATACAGGCCGATATCGTTTTCACGACGATCCAACCAGGGCACGAAAACCATCCAACCCGCCACGCTCAGCACCAGCGACATAGCCGCCAGGGGGTGCATGTGCAGCAGCAGCTCTTGCAAGCCCAGGAAATACCAGGCCGCCTTGGCCGGGTTGGGCGAGACCAACGGGTTGGCAATCGCCCCCAGCGGCGCTGGCTTGAGCATCGCCAGCACCAGCACCACGGTCAGCAGGGCAGTGGCGGCGGCAAACTCAACCGAAACCAGGTGCGGCATGGTGGTCAGGCGCTTGATCTTATCGCCTTCCTGGTTGGTAGGCTGCGACAGGCCGCCGTTCTTGCGAATTTTCCAGAAGTGGTAGCCCATCAGAGCGGTCATCAAAATCGGCAGGGTCACCACGTGCAGGGCGTAGAAATTGCTCAGCGCCCCCTGGGCGACTTCCGGCCCGGAGAGCAAGAACCGGCTGATTTCTTCGCCAACCAGCGGGATATAAGCCAGCAAGCTGGTGCTGACGGTGATGGCCCAAAAAGCCAGCTGGTCCCACGGCAGCAGGTAGCCGGTGAAGTTGGAGGCCAACACCAAACCCAGCAGCGCTACCCCGATGACCCAGTTGGCGGTGCGCCCACCCTTGAAGCCGCCGGTGAAATACACCCGCAGCAAATGTAAGAAGGCGCTGATCACCAGCAGGTTGGCCGACCAATGATGCACGGCCCGGATCAATGAACCGAAGACCATCCTGGTTTCCATCTCCTGGATGCTTAAGTAAGCGTATTCCACGCGGGCGTCGTAGCGGAACATGAGCAGTAAACCGGTCAGGCCGAGCAACATGGCCAATAGGGTGGTCATGCCCCCCAGGCCCCAGGTATAGTTGAAGCGCAGGGCTGTGGCGGGCACGGTCAGGGGGTGCAGGTGCAGCACCAGGTTGTTCAAGACCGTCGCCATGCGCCCGCGCTCATCCGTCTCAGCGCCCGGGCGATAAAGAAGTTTTCGTTTAATTGAATGAAACGTCTGTCGTTCCATCCTGCCATCCTCCTCACTTACAAGTTCTACAACCAACCACCGAACGTTATTGCCTGAGCAAGGGTAAAAAGACCTTTATGGGTAGATTGAGGGTCTGCAAACATCCGAGATACACAAAGGCCTTGCCCAGAATATCGGTATTCGAGCGATAATAGGGCGCTCCAACCGCCAGGTCGATGAAGCCATCGCCGTTCAGGTCGCCGGTCGAGAGGGCGTAGCCGAACGAAGCATCGGCTTTCTCGCCGGTCATGCTCCACAGCACCGGCATGTTTCCGCCATAGGCGGCTCCTGAAGCGACATAGGCTTTGCCTTCGTTGGGCTTATCCGGCGGCTCGCCAAAATTGTAAGCCCCGTAGACGATATCCGGGACGCCATCCTGGTTGATATCGCCCGCCGCCGCCACGGCGAACCCCAACATCGAGCCGGCCTGCTCGCCCAGGATCTGCAGATCTGGCGCTTCCGCCGGTCCGCTCGAGCCGCCGTAGAACACCAGCACCCCGCCGGTGGAGAGCTGCGTACCGTCCAGGCCGGCATAACCGGGCATCCCGACCAGGAAGTCGGCGAAACCATCCTGGTTCAGGTCGCCGGCCGGGCTGACGGCCTCGCCTAAACGCGCCCCAACCGTGGGGGAGATATAACTCCAACCAGCAGCCAGGTTCAGGCCGCTCTCAGAGCCGTAGAACAGGAAGACCGCGCCGGATTGTTGGCCGTCGACGCTGTAACCCGGCGCTCCGACCAGCACATCGTCATAACCGTCGCCGTTGACGTCGCCCACCCCACTGACGGCGTGCCCGTAGGTTGCCACCGCTTTGCCGCCATAGGTGGTCCAGTCTGGCGATAGACTGGTACCATCCGGCGAGCCCAGGTACACAAAGGCGGCGCCTTCGTTGTTGTAGATGTGGGTATAGACGCGCGCCCCGACGATGATATCGGCGTAGCCATCGTTGTTGACATCGCCAGCGGCGGCTGCGGAATAGCCAAAGGCAGCGTCTTTCTGACCGCTGACGGCGAACCAGGCGGGATCCGCAGCCAGCCCACGGAATGAACCGTAATACACGAAGGCCGCGCCTTCGTTGGGGAAGATCGGATCGGCGGCGTTGTTCTGCCAGCGGAAAGCGCCGATCAGGGCGTCGTCGTAACCGTCGCCGTTGACGTCTCCCGCGGATGTTACGGCATTGCCAAAGCGCGAGCCTTTTAAGCCGCCCGAGTAAGTGCGGTCTGGCAGGCTGGGCGCCCCACCCGCCGAGCCGTAATAGACCTGCACCATGCCTTCCATGCTTACTTCTTCTTCCAGAGTGGTTTTGGGCGAACCGACCAGCAGGTCGCGGTAGCCATCGGCGTTGAAATCGCCGTCCAGCGAAACCGCATAGCCGTATTCGCTGCCGCTGCGGTCGCCGATATTGCTCCAGGCCGGGGTATCGGCCAGGGTGCCCACCACCACGTCGGTCAGGTCGGCGCCTGCCTGGGCTAAAACAGCGCCCTGCCAGCTTACCGCCAGCAGCGCTGTGATGACCATCATGCCCAGGAACCAACCACTTTTCTTCATCTCATCCTCTTTTTTGTTTTTTCGTATCGTTCGTTTTTGCGAGTCTTTTCTGTTTTATTGAGGTGTCTTGCTGCTTGCTCTTTTCTCGTGGGCTGGGCCCCCTGCCCAGCCCACGAGGCTTTAATTCAGGCTTACCTTTCTTCACGTTTGCGGTGAAAAGTTCTCACGGCACGATCAGCACTTTGACGCTCACGCCAGGCGACCACTTTCCGCCCTTATCCTTGGCTTTGAAGGAGAAGTTGTGCCAGCCGGGTTTGAAGTTTCCGGGCGGCATGCGCATGGTCATGTCATTGCCCACCACAGTGGTCACGCTGTTGTAAGTATCCGTCCAGACCACTTCCGCAATTCCGAGCGGCGAGTAGGCCATGGCTTCGATGATCAGGTCGTCCACATCCGTGAGCGAGACGTACTGGCTGCTGATGTAGATGATATCCACAGTGGGTCCCAGCGGCATCGCATTGAGCAGCGGCAGGTAGTTGCGGTAGATGTTTTCGTAGACCACGATGATCGCTTTCGGGCCAGGCGTCCACTTCCCGGTCTCGTCTTTGGCCTTGAATTCGAACTGGTGCCAGCCGGGCTGCAGTTGGCCAGCCTCGACGCGCAGATGGTAATCCGAGCCCATCCAGTTGGTCTGGCCGTTGAAGGTGTGGTTCCACTCGACTTCCAGGATGCTGTACGGCGATGTGACTTTGCCGGTCAGCAGCAGCTCTTCGCTGACGGCGATGGCGGTGTTGTTGGCGATCACGGTAACTGTTGTGTCATCCGGCAGGTACAGGAAGCGGCGGAAGATCATATCGCTCTCGAAGATCAGCTCGTGACCATCGGGCAGAATTTCCTCTTTCCACTGGTTCCAGACCGAGTACATGAAGGTGCCACCCGGGTTGGCGAGCATGGCTGCTTCGCCGGAGAGGATGTCGGCTTTGTTTTCTGCCCATGGCCAGCGGTAATCTTCTATCTCACCCGTCTCAGGATCGTACCAGTCCGGATCCAACTCCCAGACGTCGCCATACACCGTCGCCCGGCTGTAGTACAGGTTGAGCGGGGTGGCTTCGCCGATTGCCGAGGTGGTGTTGTCGCCGGTTTCGTAGATCATAAAGAACTTGTCAGGGGCGCGGACTGCATCATCGTCATATGGCAATCCTTCGAAGGAAAAACCATTAGCGGTCAGCCAATCCGTGCGGATGGTGGGGTAGAGCTTAAGGCCGCCGGTGGGGGTGTAGCGGGGGTCGAGGATGGTGATCTTGTTGCCGATCAACTGCGAGACGTTGCGGGCCTGTTCGAATGCGCCAGCGCCGTAGACGAACTCGGTGCCTTCACATTCCGAGGAGGGCGTGCTGACGCAGTAGTTCTCGACAGCGGTGGTGCCAGCGCCGCCCAGAGTAGCCGGGGTGGTGGTCCAGGTCAGGCCGCCGTCGAAGGAGCGCCGCACGTACAGGTTGTAGTGGTCGTTGCCGACCGTGTTGGCCTTCCAGTTGGGCGACCAGGCGTACATCATCATGACAAAGTCGCCATCCAGGAAGCCGCGGTGGCCCTTGGAGATATCGAAGGGATTCTCCCAAATCTGGTCGTCCAGGTCGTTGTCGTCCTCGCAGTCGTCGATCGATGTTCCACCATCACACTGGCGCCACTCAAGCACCTTGGGGAAGGAACCAACATCAGTCGGGATGCTGCCGTCGTCGGCGACCGGGAAGGTGTCGGCGCAGGTATCGTTGCCGGTACCCCCGCTGCATTCCACGATGGTGGTGCCGGAGATGTTGATGGCGGGCGAGAGGCATAAGCCCTTCAGGTAGTTGGGGTTGGTCCCATCGGTGTAGTCCCACACAGCACACTCCATATTCTCAAAGGCGTAGGGGTTGTCGACCGCCGGGTCGAAGTCATCCGGGATCACCACCCGGCGCAGCATGATATCGGCCGGGCCACCCTGGTTGATGATGCCCTGCTTGTAGATCAGCATGGCGGACAGACCGCTTTCCGAGTCCACGACGGCTTGCACCGAGTTGGTCGTCAGGGCAAAGCGGCGGGCGATCTCGGTCAGGTAGTAATCGCCGCCATTGAGTGGATCGATCTGCACCGGGAAGAACTCGTACTCCTCGCACTCATAATCCGCCCCCACCGTCCACGGGCTGCATTTGGCGGGTTGGTTAAGCATGCCGCCCTGATCGACGAGGGGATGGGCAAACATATCGAAACTGTAGTACCAGATATTTTTGCCGATATCGATGGGATTCTCGGCCGGGTTACCATAGGGGTCGACCAGCTGGTCGCCCAGGGCTTTGGTCTTTTCGGCTGCCATGATGACCCAGGCGCTGCGATCGACCACGCCGTCTTCATCGATATCGACTGCGACAACCGGGGTGTAAGGTTTAATGTTGAGGCGCACCCGGGTGGAAGCGACGCGGCCATTCATGACACGACCATCTTCGGTCTTGCAAACTGTCAGGGTGGCGCCGCCGGGGGTGGTCCAGGAGACTGTTTCGGTGCAGAAATCCGAGTCGGCAGACTGCGCCAGCGTATCCAGGTTGGATATCACATTGGTATGATCCCAGGTGTCGATGGTGTCGAAATCGATGTAGCAGTACGGATCGCTTTTGGTCGCCTTGCACATGTTGTTGTCGGTCAGGCGGGTGGGGATAGCCATCGGGACATAAGGCTTGGGCATGGTAGCATCCGTTAACAAGGCGTAATCTGCCATCGAAATCGCGCCTATGGTATCCACTGCATTTGGATCAAATACCAGATCGAAATCGGCATAGCTGATGTAGGAATACCAGATATCGGTCTTGCCGTTGGCAATGGCGCCGGACCAGCCTTCGCCAGGTCCAAGCCCCTGACCGGGGCGCAGGCCGAGCGGGTCTTCCTGCCAGGTCAGGATGCAGCCTGCGCCGATAGCGCAGTCGACCGCCGGCAGGTTGGCGTCGCGCCCTCCAGAGGTCAGGCGCTCGGGCTTGGTCCACATGACGTAGGTGGCTTCGGTCTCTGTGGTTTTCGGATCATCGCCAGCGAGCAGCTTGCCGCGCGCCGTCCAGACGCAGGAATAGGGGATCTCACCGACTTCCGGATAGCCTTGCAAGGTGTAGTTCACCGAGCCCTGCTGGCCGTTCACGCCAAACAGGTCGTACAGGTAGACGGCGTCTTTGCCATAGGTTTCTTCCAGATCAGCCAGGTAGTCTACATTGGCAGCAAACATTTCCCCACTCAGCTTATAAAGCGGGGTGCCGCCATCGCAGTATTTACTGACCCAGGCAATGAAGATCTGGTCGCCAGCCACCTGGTGCACCATGTTATGCACATCCCCTGGATATGGATAGCCATTCGCCAGAGTGAACGACGACAGGTGCGCCGAGCGCGACAGGTTGGTGGTCTTCCAACTGGTGCCGTCATCCAGCGAGACACCGACATGGGCGTCAAAATGCCCGAAGCTGATGCCGCCTTCGATCTCGTCGATGACGGTTGGCCCCAGGGTGCCGGGCAGCAGGCTGGTCTTCAAGCCAAGCAGGTTGGCCAGCGAGGTCAGCAGGTCGGGCTCGCCCAAATCGTCGATGTAGACGGTGACCAGCGGCTTGGCGTAATCGCGAGCTTCGTATGCCACGGTGCCTGCATCATCGTCCAGGATGTAGTTTTCCACAGGGCCAACTAATCCAGTCGACGCCTGGGCCGGAACGTAAAAGTCCATCATATAGATGGCTGCTTTTTCGGTTTCGCCGTCGGGCGTTTTGGAAATATTGCGCCGAAATAGTAACCCATCTTCGGCGAGCGCCAGGCTGGAAATCAGGCTGGCTATCATGACAACTACAATTAAACTTCCAAGGATTTTAAACCTTGTTTTCATCTCATCCTCCTCTATTTAGTTTTGAGATTGAATTTAGACGATCATATTTCTTCTTGAACTGAGACTAACCGTGGTACTGAACCTTCTGATATGGATGCCAAAAAATGATACAACGCTCGCAGATTTGCGAAATGGCGATATTCCCCGGTCAACACGTCTTGCAAGGTATAGCGATATTCTTCGCACTGGTCATCCTTCCAAATGCGTAAGATGTAGCTGGTATGGCGTAAAAATGGCGTTTTCATCTGTGTTTTTAACCTTTAACCTGATTAACGTATTGCGCCGCAACCGGTTTTAATGTATTATTAGGCATAGGCGTGAGCCGAGCGTGACCACGGCGTGAGCCGTTTGTGAAGTGAGCGTGAATAAGGCGTTAATAAAGATTAGAAAATAATCCAATCCCGGTTTCACCAGAGGGGTTATGCCGAACCTGTCTGTTTATTTGCTTGGGGACTTCCAGGTGCGCCTGGATGGCCAACCGATCACCCGAAAATTTCGCACCGATAAAGAACGCGCCCTGTTCGCTTACCTGGTGGTTGAAGCGGGCCGCCCCCACACCCGTGAAGCGCTGGCCGAGCTGCTGTGGCCCGGGCGCAGCGACGGCTCGGGGCGC
>JAGUYW010000045.1 GCA_020061105.1 Anaerolineales bacterium
CGCTAAGTCTGGGATGGTGCAGTTGCCGGCGGGATCGGTGAAAGCCTGGCGGGGGAAAATAAAGTAATCGCTGCCTGCAGGGAAGTGTTGTTGGCCGCGCCTTTGTGTCTCGGCGCGCAGCCGTTCTTGCCAGCCGGCGCTGAAGTCCATCAAGCTGGTTACGTCCAGGTTCCAACGCTGTCCAAGAAGTAAAAAGCGGCGTTCTGGCATTTGCTCGGCAACCTGGCGGGTTGCGGTAAGGATATCGTCAGTCAGTAAAATGTCGCCGTTGACGAAGGCCAGATAGGAACTTTTGCTGGCCTGGCGCGCCAGATCGAAGATCGAGCTAATCAGCGGGGTGCCTGCTTCGTTGCGACGTACGTCTTTGATGAGCGTTGCGCCATATTCGGCGGCGACCTGCTCCAGCCCGGTTTCCTCGCCGATCAACAAGACTTCAACCTGTGGGCTCAGGCCGAGCCAGGATTGGATGGCATTACGCTGGATGATATTGATATGCGGGTCGCTAAAGGGCTTGGGGGCGGAGAAGATGGTGAGTAAGGACATTGAATGTCAGGCGCTGCGCTGGTCGATCTGGCGGTAGTATTTGTGCTCTACCTGGGCATTGATATCGGCCAGTTCGGGATGGCGATGGAACAGGTCTAGCACTTCGAGCCAGGAGAAATCCATGCGCCCGGGAAAATGGGCGGCGATTTCCTGCAGCAGTTCCAGGTCGGCGAGGGCGTCTACTGTCCAGCGCATCGTGCCGTAATCATGCCCATAATTGACGTGTAAGATGCGAAAGCGCGGCGTGTTTTCGTAGAAGAACGGCATGACATGTTCACGCTGGTGCTTCTCTTTGGCTTCTTGCCAGGCAGTTTGCAAACCCGAAAAGGTGCATAGTTCCAGATCCAGGCCAATTGGGTAGGTGCGCCCCCACGGCAACGGCAAGCGGTTGGCGGCGAAATCGTAGGGCAGGCCAGAGGTCGGCTCGGGCTGTTGGAATTTTTCGATCAGTTCGTCGATCAAATCGGGGTCAATCAATGGGCAGTCGGAAGTGATGCGAGCGATGATACTATCTGGAGATAGCGTCATGCCGCTGGCTGCCTGAAATTGGAGGGCAGCCCGATAGTAACGATCGAGCACATCGTATTGGCTGCCGCGGAAGCACAGGTAGCCGCGTTGTTGGCACAGGGCGGCAAGCTCGTCGTCGGATGGGTCGCTAGTGGTAGCGACCATCACAGCGTCGAGGCGGCGCGCCAGGCGAGCGCGTTCTACAGTCCACACCAACATTGGCTGGTCGCCAATCTGGCGCAAGACCTTGCCGGGCAGGCGGCTGGAACTCATACGGGCTTGAATGATCGCTATTGATATCATCAAAAAATGGTTATAAAGTTTCGTAGGCTTTCAAGAGCCTGGGAAAGTTTTGTTTCCAATCGGCGCGCTGCTCAACGGTCTTGCGAGCAGCCTGTCCCATGTCAAGGAGTTTATGGCGGTTTTCGATGGCATGCAAGATAGCATTGGCGAGTGCAGATGCATCGCTATCGGGGAACAGCCAGCCATTTTTGCCGGGTTCGATCCATTCCTGGTTGCCGGGAATATCTGAGACCAGGGCAGGCCGCCCGCATGCCATGGCTTCCAGCAGTGAGATGGACGAGCCATCGCTGTGCGTGGCGGCGATGTAAAGATCGGCGGAATGGTACAGGCGAGGTAAATCGGCGTAACCTATCTGGCCTGGGAAGATCAGGCGCGGGAAACTTTCGGCGCTGCCAGTTTCGGGTTGTTCTGTAATCAGGCCATGGCGCAGGAAAATCTGGCGCAGCTTGGGGGCCAACGAACCGCCGCCCGCCATGATCAGGCGTACATCGGAGCGCTGCTGGGCAACCTGAACAAAAGCCTGGGCGATGATATCGACCCCGAGTAAAGCCTCCCAACTGCGGGTGGATAGCAAGGTAAACACGTCTTGCGGATCGGGCTGGTCTTTCCGTGGGGCGAAATGCTCCAGGTCGATGCCCCATGGGAAGGTCAGGATGCGTTCGTCAGGCATTCCAAAAGAAGTAGCGAGATGGCGGATGGTGTCGCAATCGCCCAGCATCAGCGCGCTGCGCTTCAAAGTATAGCGCGTTGCCCAGCGCAGCCAGCCGTTCTGGTGGGCGTCGTGGATCAGGTCGTAGCCCCAAGACATGCTGACCAAGGGTTGGAAGCCAGCCAGGGCGGTCAGAAACGCCGAGCGTTGGATTGGGCCGGCCTGTATGATGTCTGGTTTGATGGAACGGATAACCTGTTTCAAGCTGGCGAGCAGTCGAGGCCCATCTTGCCAGCGAGCGGGAGCCTGCCCACCTGCCCAGGCGACCTGTTCGATGGCGGCCGGCAAGGGACGGTCTTCAAGCTGGCGACCCTGTCTTTCCAATCGCAGGAAGAAGACCTGGTGGGCGCTTTCAGCCAGGGCGGAGAGGAAGCGGTGGTCGTGGGTGGTGAAATCGCGGGAAAAATACAGGATGCGCATTGAGGGGGGAGTGTTTAGGTGTCAGGTGTTTGAGTGTCAGGTGTTTAGGTGTCAGGTGTTTGAGTGTCGGGTGATTATGTGTCAGGTAAGTGAGTGTCAGGTTGTGAAGTGAGGTGTTTTGAGGTGTTATGGTTTGGGTTTGGGGCGTAGAGAGTGGCGCAGGGCGCCTATCACTCACTCCCCCAACTCCACCCACCTCAACTCTTTGCCCATCGGGATGTCGTTGATTGCTCTCGTTCCGATGACCGCCTCGATTTCGGAGGGTTTGATGACGCCTGGCGCAGCCGGGCGGAGTACATCGATCATTTCACGAGTCAAGACCTCACCGGCTTTGATCTCGCGGGCGGCTCGCAGGCAGCGGCGCTGGATGATGGCGGTTTGCCCTTCGTTGGCAGCGATAAATTTGTCGGCTGAGCCCAGGGCGCGCTCTAACAGACGGGTCTCTTGCACCATGTTAGCCCAGGTATCCGGGTTCATGGCAAACTTGTGATCCGGGCCTTCACGGTCGTTGCTGTCGGTAAAGTGGCGTTCAATGACGCGCGCCCCGAGGGTCACTGCGCCTAACACCGGCGCGTTGGCGTGGGTGTGATCCGATAGCCCCAGGATGATATCGGGGAACATGGTTGCATAGGTTCTGAGCACGTTGAGGTGCAGGTGATCGTAGTTGTCTGGGCTGGCGGTGTAGTTGGTGTTGCATTGCATCAAGACCAGCTGGGGGTTGATTTTCAGGATGGCTTGCACAGCGCGCTGTACTTCGCCGATGGTGGAGGCGCCGGTGGCGACGAAGAAGGGCTTACCCTTGCTCGCCATGCGCTCCAGGGCTTCGATCCAGTCAATCTCGCCGGAACCGGCTTTGTACATCTGAACATAGGGGTCAAGCATATCGATAGCTTCGAAATCGTAGGGCGCCGAAAAATAATCGATGCCGACCTTGTCGCATTCTTCTTTCAGAATGGTGGTCCACTCGAAGGGGATGGAGGCTTCTGAATAGACCTGGAAGACCGATTTTTTCCAGGTCGCCTGATGGGAGACCTGTCCATCCATGTGACGAAAGCCGTAGTCGGAGACGATTTTCGGGGCGCGGAAATTTTGGAACTTGGCGGCGTCTGCGCCGGCCTGCTTTGCCAGGCGAATGAGCATTTTGGCGCGTTCCAGGTCGCCATCGTGGTTGGCAGCAACATCGGCGATGAAGTAGGTCGGGTGTTTCAACCCAATGGTGCGATTTCCAATGCGGATTTCCATATGAGCCTCCGGTTGCTTCTTAGAAGGATTGGCTGGTTTATTTGTCATAATTTCATACGGATCGACCAGTTGGCGAATTGACCAGGGGACTAATTCACCAATTGCCCCAGCATCTGTGGATAACCCTGTTGATAAAGTGTATAAAACTGCTCTAATCCTGCGGATATCCCGGGTAAAGGTGCGCCCAGCGCTGTGGAAAGTTTGTGGATATTCAGGGTCAGGTTGGGTGAGCGCGCCGCTTTCAGGCCACCTTGTTCGACGGAAGTGGGGGAGATCAGACTTTCATTAAACCCGAACGTGCGGGCAATGGACAGGCCGAAATCATATTTGCTGATGCAATCACGGCTAACCACGTGGTATAAGCCGCTCAAACGCAAGGAGAGCATCTGCAGGAATATTCCAGACAGGTGGTTGGCCAGTAATGGGCAGAAGAACACATCGGTGAAGCCCATGACGGGTTTTCCGGCCTGCAGGTTGTAGAAGAAGAATTCCGCCAGGCTGCGTTTGCCGGTCAGGCTCCACCCGAACAGGCTGACGCGGGCGATGATGGCATGAGGGTTAGTCTGGGCAACCGCGTATTCGCCCTCCAGCTTGGTGCGGGCGTAGACGCTCAACGGATTGGGAGCATCGTCTTCGGTGTAGTTGCCGCGCAGCCCGTCAAACACTGCATCGGTGGAGACATGCAGGAGGCGCGCTCCGCCCCTGGCGACATGTTGCGCCAGTTTTTGGGGGACTTCACGATTCAATTGCTGGGCCTGTAAGGGATCAGCCTCACAGGCTTCCAGGTTTGCCAGCGCTGCGCAGTGGATTACCCAATCGGGTTGGGTCTGTTCCAGCAGACGCTCGGCAGCTTGGGGCGCCAGCAGGTTGGCCTGCACGATGCGAAATTCAGCCTGGTCTTTCGACCAACTCTGGTCTTTCGACCAGCTCTGGTCTTTCGACCAGTTGCTGAAATTTAACGTTTGGCGATTGACCTGTCCAAAAACGATATGCCCTTCTTGGGCGGCTTGTAAGGCCAGGTTGACGCCTAGCAGGCCGCTGGCTCCTGTAATCAGGATGCGCATGGCCTTTTTCTGAGTTACTAAGGTGCTGGTTTCTGAGCTTCCGCTGGGCAGGTGTGCGACCGGCTGTCGCTTAGAAACCGGGTCTACTTACGGCGTAGAACGCCTGTTTGAGGCGCCTTTCAGTCAGATTGGTTGAAAGGTGCAATGATCGCTTGGATCTCGTCTTCTGACAGCCATTGCGGGTTGTTGTCACTGGTGTAGCGGAAGCCATCAGCTACGGGCTGCCCTTCGTATTGTAGATCACGCTGCCAGAGCGGCACGGTGGGGGTGACAACAAACATATCGGGGCGTTCGAGGGTTGAACGGGCTTCATCTTCGTTGATCAGCACTTCGTGCAGTTTCTCGCCCGGGCGAATGCCTACGACTTCTAACTGCGCTTGCGGCGCGATGACGCGTGCCAGGTCGGTAATATAGGTCGAAGGGATTTTTGGGACAAATACCTCGCCGCCGCGCATCTGCTGGATGCAATGAATGACGAAGCGTACGCCCTGGTCGAGAGTGAGCCAGAAACGCGTCATGCGTGGGTCGGTGATAGTGAGCACACCATTCTGGCGCTGCTGGATGAAGATCGGGATCACACTGCCGCGGCTGCCGACGACATTCCCGTAACGCACACAGCTAAAACGGGTCAATGTGCCTGCCGCATAGGAGTTGCTTTGCACGAACAGCTTTTCGGCTGCCAATTTGGTGGCGCCATACAGATTGACCGGATTGACGGCCTTATCGGTGCTTAAAGCCATCACCTTTTTGACCCCGGCATCCAAAGCAGCCTCAATCACATTGCTGCTGCCCAGGATATTGGTCTTGATGGCTTCCATTGGGTTATATTCGCAGGCTGGAACCTGTTTGAGCGCCGCCGCATGGACGACGATATCGACGCCATGCATGGCGCGTTGTAAGCGATTGCCGTCCCGCACGTCGCCTATAAAATAGCGCAGGCTGGGATGATCGTAACCGTTGCTGCGCATTTCGTGCTGTTTTAACTCATCGCGGCTGAAGACAATCAGCTTGGCTGGGTGATGTTCACGCAGCATGATATCGACAAATTGTTTTCCGAAGGAGCCGGTGCCTCCGGTTATCAGGATCACTTGATCTTTCCAGTTCATTGAATATCCTTTGCAGAGATGTACTGTTTTTTGACAGTTCTGTTTCTTGACAAGGGCGCTGCTACAGCGCTTGTTCAGCCTCGATTTCGGCCAGGTAATGGCGCGGTTCGCCAGCCAGGTAGCGAAAAGTGCGCCCGAAAAGGGCCTGGCCTTCGGCGGAGAGGACGCGCGATAAAGGCCAGGTTTGCACTTCCTTCCATACCTGCTGGTAATGCCAGGGGAAGGGGCAGGGATAGTTGAAGAAAAAGCGGTAGGCGTAACGCCAGGCTTGTTCGACCTGGTCGCGCGTCAGCCGGTAACGCTCAGGCGCAGCCAGCATTTCATCCAGCAGGCGATCGAATTCATCCCAAGTGGTCGGGTCGCAGGTAAAACCTTTGCCGCGATAATGCGTTGCGCCGCCCAGGATTACCGGAACGCCGCTCATGGCCATTTCCATCCCCACGGTAGTGGTATAGGCCAGGCCGAACTCTGCAATCTGAATGATATCGTAGGTGTTGATCGGGTCTAGCGCCTGCACCAGGTGGATGTGGGACGGGATTTCCGGCAGGGCGGCGCGCACCACTTCGGCAACCGAAGGGCCTTTGGAATAGCGTTCGCCTGGGTGAATGCGGATCACTAGCTGCACGTTTTCTCGGGGTAGAAAGGATTGGGCGGTGCGTTGCAGCCACTCGGTCATGTTGGCGGTGAAAATCTGCCGTCCCAGGGTCAGGCTGTCGCATATGACATTAGCTGCCAGCAGGATCACCGGGCGGTCATCCAGCCCCAGCGCCTGGCGCACCTGCTCGCCGCCCTGGCGAGGCGTTCCTTGCCACTGGCGGACGAAGTTTTGCCAGAGTTGGGCGTTGTGGCGGGCGGCGTATAATGCCTGGATGCGATCTAACTCCTGCTGGCTTAACTGCTGGCTGCCCGGGTGGCTCTGGTAGGCCGACCAGAGGTCACCGGTTTCCTGCAGCATGACTTGCGAATTATGCGCCAGCCATATGCGGTCGCGCTGTTCGCCAAATTCATAGGTCACCACCGGGAGGCCCAACCAGCGGGCAGCCTGGTACAGCGCGCCCATTTCCAGGATGCTGCCATTGGGTGTGAGGACCACCTGCGGGCGTTGATCGGGCGCTTGGTCGTTGATCCATGCCAGAAAAGCGTTGGCGGCGCGCAGGTTGTACTCTAATCGCATCTGGTAGAGGTGTGCGGCGGGTGTATCGCCCTGCAGATCGAAATCTTCGATCTGCAGCGTGTACTGTGTATCTCGCAGAGCCACGTCCTGGAGGGATGCGAGCAATTCAACCGGCATCGATTGGCGAGATTCTTGTTGGGCAGACTCCAGCTTGATATCGAGCATGGAGATTGATGGAAAGACCGGAGCGGTTTGTGAAAGCACCTTCCTGGCGTAAGCATTCTGGCGGCGTTGGTCAAATTCGTTCAGGTGCTTGTCCCAGGCTGCGTAGGGTAAATAGAGCAAGGTAGGCTTATGACCCAAACCGCCTAATGCCATCCCTAGCAAGGCGGCGTGTTCGATCCACTTGCGCAGCATGGCAAAAATTACAATCCGTTGAGGCTCAACGGGTGTATCGCCTTCAAGCGCAGCCGGATGTTGGGCAGCAGCCAGGGCCTGGTCGCGCAGGCTGGGGAGATGTTTTTCCAATCCTTGCAAGGAAAAATAGGCGTAAGGCGCCCGCCCTTGTTGGCGTAGCAGCCAGTAGGCCTCGGCGGTGTAAGGCAGCTTGCCCAAAACAGTCTTGATAGCGCTCAAGGCGCCTGTCTGGTTTTTGCCGGGGTGGCGTTCTTGTTTATCCATTGCGTCCCTCTAGCGGCAAAATCTGTTCGCTATGTTGAAATTCAGGCGAAAGCTTGCCACGCGGTTGAATTTCCCAGGACAGGCGTGGGCGAATTGGCCCCATGCGCACCTCTGCCCACTGTGTGCCAGGGGCGCCGCTGGCGTCTACGTTGAAGGAAAGCGCTTGCTCATCGTGGAAATAGCGCTGCATGCCATAGGTGCTGGCATTCACACCCAACAGGTAACGACCTTCGTTCAATAGATCAGACGGCAATTGGCAGCGGCTAACATAAGCGCCAGCCGGGCGAATGCTGTGGGCGTGGTACAGTTCAGGCGAATCGGTGTCGAAAGCTGTGAAGACAGGCTCGCCGCGCCCTGTTAGCAGATACAAACCGATGCGCAAGCCGGTAATGGGTGCGCTGAGCTGGTATTCGATCTCTACGAAGCAGGTTTGTGTCGAACGAATGCTATCGACTACCCGCCCCTGTTCATTCACCATGCGGATTTCAACAGGTCTAAACGGGGCGGCGCTGGCAGGGATTTCTTCAGGGTTCCAGGCGTGGCGGCCCGATTGGGTGAAACCAGCCGAAAGATAGTAATCCACTGCCTGGTTGGTGGGGGCGCGCAGCGCCAGCTGGCCTTTATCCAATACCAAGGCTTCTTGCGTCAGGCGCATGATGGCAGACATATTGTGGCTGACAAACAGCACCGTACGCCCGGTCTCTGCAACATCGCTCATTTTACCCAGGCACTTGCGTTGAAACTCGGCGTCGCCAACTGCCAGGACTTCGTCTACCACCAGAATTTCTGGCTCCAGGTGAGCGGCAACTGCGAAAGCCAGGCGCAGGTACATGCCGCTGGAGTAACGCTTTACTGGGGTGTCGATGAACTTTTCCACCTCTGAAAAGGCCACAATCTCGTCGAATTTCTTGTCGATCTCAGAGCGCTTCATGCCCAGGATGGCGCCGTTCAAGTAGGTGTTCTCACGACCCGTCAGCTCAGGGTGAAAACCGGTGCCGACTTCGAGCAGCGAGCCAACCCGACCATGCACTTCGGCGTAGCCTTCGGTAGGCTCAGTGACGCGCGAGAGAATTTTTAGCAAGGTGCTTTTGCCGGCGCCGTTGCGACCGATAATTCCCAAGACCTGTCCTTGCGGTACCTCAAAGGAGATGTCACGCAAGGCCCAGATGGTTGGCTGCTCGCGCCGGGGGATGAACATTCCAGCGCTGCCCTCTTTTGAGGCGGCGCGTATTCTCGAAATTGGACTGGCAACCGCGCGCAGCGCCGATAGACCGGCTTGGGAGATGCTCTCTCGCAGGGTGTTGTACTGTTGGCGGGTAGGTGTAGCGCCAATTCGGTAGCGCTTGCCCAGATTTTCAACGCGGATGGCGATCTGTGTCATAACGATTTTCTTTATTATTGCTTTATCGTCGCTTAGACGGTGTCGGCAAAAGTGCGCTCCATGCGCCGGAAGTAGAACAGCCCGCTGACGAGAAGCGCCAGGGCGATGGCTGCAGAAACCCCCAACATGTAGCTCGGGGCGGCGTTGCTGTTCAGCAGTGCCCAACGAAATCCCTCGACTACCCCTGCCATGGGATTGAGAGCGTAAATCAACTGCCAGCGTTCCGGCACCATGCTGGTGGGGTAGACAATCGGGGTAATAAACAACCAGAACTGGGTGATAAAGGGCAGGATGTGATTGATATCCCGGTAGTTTACGTTGAGCGCAGAGAGCCAAAGACCGGCGCCCAGGGCTGTCACAAGCGCCAGCAGAAGAAAGAGCGGCAGTGTCCATATACGGGCGGTCAGGGCGACCTGATACTCGCCGCCCGGCAGGTTGTTATAGTAAAAAATCATCACCAGCAAGACCGAGAAGGCAATCGCAAAATCGACCACGCCGCTCAGCACCGAGGCCAGGGGGATTGCCAGGCGGGGAAAGTAAATCTTGGTGATCATGGCGCGGTTGGAGACCAGCGAGCGTCCGGCGTCGCCGATGGCTTTGGTAAATAGACCCCAGGGCAGCAATGCGGTGTACGAAAAGATCGGGTAAGGAATGTTGTCCGAAGGTACTTTCGCCAGGCGTCCAAAGAAAATGGTGAAAACGACCATGGTGAGCACTGGCTGTAGGACAGCCCACAGCGCGCCCAGGATGGTTTGTTTATAACGTACCTTCAAATCTCGCCAGGTCAAAAAATAAATCAGCTCACGGTAGCGCCAGAGCTCAAACAAATTCAGGTTCGCCCAGCCTTTTGAAGGCCGCATATAGAAAACTTCTTCAGCGGCAGCGATTTTGCTCGGCGCTGGCTGGTTGAGCGAAGGTTGGTTCGTCGGATTAGTTCCAGAAAACATTCAGTTCAAGTTCCTTGTTGCAAATGAAGCGCTCACCCGTTGCCAGGCGCTTTACTGATATACCAATCAATTGTGCGTCGCAGACCTTCTTCCAGGCTGACGCCAGCCCGAAAGCCGAAGAATTGCTCGGCGCGGCTGGTATCCAACGCCCGGCGGGGTTGGCCATTGGGCTTGCTGGTATCCCACACAATCTGTCCTTCGAATCCGGTCAGGCGAGCGATGAGCAGGGCCAGATCTTTGATGCTGATTTCCTGTCCAGACCCCAGGTTGAAAGGTTCTGGCCCGTCATAACGCTCGGTCGCCAGCAACAGGCCTTCGGCGGCATCTTCTACGTAGAGGAATTCACGGGTTGGAGAACCATCGCCCCACAACACAATTTGCGAGTCGCCGCGTTGCCTGGCCTGCATGCATTTGCGGATCAAGGCGGGGATAACATGCGATGTTTGCAGGTCGAAGTTGTCGCGCGGCCCGTATAAATTGACTGGCAGCGGGTAAATCACGTTATAGCCATACTGGGCGCGGTAAGCTTGACCCTGCACCAGCAGCATCTTTTTTGCCAGGCCATACGGGGCGTTGGTTTCTTCGGGATAACCATCCCACAGATTTTCCTCTTTGAAGGGCAGGGGAGTGAATTTGGGATAGGCGCAGATGGTGCCTACGGCCAGGAATTTTTGGACGCCAAACTTCCAGGCTTCATGCATCAATTGCACGCCCATCATCAAGTTGATGTAGAAGAAATCTGCCGGGCGGGCGCGGTTTGCCCCAATACCGCCAGCCAGCGCTGCCAGGTGGATAATGACATCTGGCCGGGCGTCATTCAGCATGCGTTGGATATCTTCTAGTTTGACCAGATCGTAATCCTCGATATGGGGCACGAAAATTTCCTTTGCGCCGTGTTGGGCCAATTTCTCAATCACAAATGAGCCCAAGAAACCAGCGCCGCCGGTAACGCACACCCGGCGATCTTGCCAAAAAGAGCGGCTATCTGGGTAGGATTTTTTTTCTTGACCAGTCATCGTAATTAAGCCTCCATTTTTAGAAAAACTTTCGTACCATGAACTTGCAGCACTGGATAACGCTGGTTTGAATCGCCGGGCTGTGGCGTACTGATTGGATTGGCGCGAGGGGTATGCACTACTTTTATGCCTTGTTCAAGGCAGGTCAGGCGGCAGATATCGGCAATATCTCCATCCCCTTCGATGACCACTCTATCAAATCCGGCTTCCTGAACTTGGGTGAGTAAATCTATGACGCGCTGGCGAATCCTGCGGTACAGGCGCAGCGAATTCTCGATGTAATTAACCGTCAAACGCGCCCGAAAAGCCAGTCCTTCCGGGGTAATAATGTAGCGCAGCTTGCGGCGTTGGGCGCGCTTGACTTTGACATAGCCTTTTGCAATCATGCGCTTGAGATGCCAGTTTACTGTGCCTACTGCAACTCCCAGCATGGATGCCAGCGAGGCCTGGGTGACATCGGGGTCATATTCGATTTGATCCAGCAGCACCAACTCGCGATCGGTCTCGATCGCGGCATCTTGAACCGGCAGTGGTTCGCTGTCTGCAGCGATTTTCTCAAAAGTAACTGTCATGCGTTGCGATACAATCTCCAGGAAAACAGGCGATCAGTAATTCTAAAATTCAGCGATTGAATTATAACCCCTACTTTTTATCCGTCAAGTGGCAACATAAAAAGGCGCGAAAAGTATCGGTGAGCAGTGGCCAGCTATTCTGTTCGGTCAGCACAGGTTCGGATATCCAACAAACGCCTGAAATCCCCCAGGGCTGTGCGTTGCTCCTGGATAAGTTTGACGCAGGGATCCAAATACAACCTGCGCTGTGATTGGGAGAGCTTTTGCCAGGTGTTGCGGTCGAAATACATGTAAGTGTAACCCGCCTGGGCAATTGCGACCGGATCGAGATCTGCCAGTAGCTGGCGAAATTCGGGTAATTCGATATAAACATTCCAATTTGCAGGGCCAGTGGTGCGGGCAAATAAGACTGTCGGGCGATAGGTGAAACCTGGATCGAGGATTTTTGCCTGTGGTTCCAGCCGGTCGAAGTAAGCTTTGCTCATTAAGGCATCTGGTTCATCGATGAAGTGCGACAGTTGTGGGCGGGCGATGGCGAGCAGTAGATTGGGAAAGGTAGCCAATCCGGCAAAGACGGTGATCAAGATGGCGCTGACAATCGCAAATTGGATTGCCTTGTGGGCGTGGGCCTTGGTGATTGAAAAAGATGGCAAGAGGCTGTTTGCCCCTCGCTGTTGTAGCTGCATCCATAAGAAGGGGAATCCAAGCGCAAGCCAGGTAAATAACGCCGCCTCAGTCAGGCGGGAAATATCTCGATCTTTGGTGGTCAATTGGATGAAGAGGGGAGCCGCGAAGCTGATCAAGGTTCCCAGGCATAACCCGGCAATCACTATGCGCTTTTGCCGGATACTTTTCTTGGCTAACCAGATAATGTATGGCGCCAACAAAACCGCCGGGCCCATTTCAAGAAACCCAACCAGGATATGGCTGGGTTTGTTAAACTCCAGCACTCCCAGGTGGGCAGATACCATTGCCATTGGCCAGCGGAGCTGCATGCCGCTCAAGCCGACGCCGGCTTCTATCTGATTCCCCGAGAGCCGCATAACGATCTGTTGGGCGAATTCGGTCAGCACGCCGCCGCCCAACACAGCCAGCAGGGCGCTGGGTAGAAGCACCCAAGCCCAAGCGGACCTTTCATCCCGTAACAATCTTTGTAGGAGTTTTTCAGAACCCAGAGGTGGGTTGCTCCAAAAGCTGATGAGAATCGCCAGGGCAATCCCGCTCCAGATGATCACGAACATGTGCTCGGCGGTCAATCCCAGCGAGCCGATAAAAACTCCCAGGAGCAGCCCGTTGAATCGCCAGGGCCGGCGACGCCGTAAAATGCCGTTTTGCGCCAGCAGGAGCAGCAAGAACATGGTCATGTAAGGCGCAGCCGCCATGCCAGAAAGTTGAAGAGGTAGTGGCGAGAAGATGCCATTTACAAAAGCAAAGGGGAAAGACAGCGGTCCACCGCCAACGATTTTCCATGCGCCAGGCAAGATGGTGAACAAATCGGGCCCGCTTTGCAAGGCAGAACCGATCAATTGAATCTCGGCGCTGATGCGCTGCAGCGTCTCTGCAGGCAAGAAAAGCAACAGCCAGCGAGCGCCGCCGCCAAACACGATGAGCAGGATGCCAGCCCACCGCGCCATTGCCCGGCGCAGATTTCTGCGCAGCCAGAGCCAGGCCAGTAAAATGGTCAGGGTGGTTGAGAGCGTGCGGGTAAAATCAAAGGCGCTCCACGGATAGAATCCGCCAATGCGCGCCAGGCTGGCTGCAAAGAGGTGCAGCCCATAATGATAATCGAGCTCTTTCTCGGGATTCAAGTGGAAGTGCGGCGGGTAATCACCAGCGGCGATCTGTGAAACAATCGGCAGGTTGGCAAAATCATCGAAAATTGCCAGGCCGCGATTGATCATGCTGAAAACCAGCATCAAGCCGGCAAAAGCCACTAATATCTGCCAGTTTTTTCTTTCATCCAGCAGCAGCCTGTACCAACTGCTACGCGGCGCGCAATAACTGCTCTGCCAGGCCGAGCCTACCCCCAGGATTAAAATAATTCCAGCCGCGCCCCAATATGCTGCCGAGATTGGGAACATTTTTCCCAGAAGATTGCTAAAAACGATAAAAAGCAGCCAACCACTGGCAAGACCGGTCACCAGGCGCTGGCGAGGGGGTTGGCGGAAAGCATAGCAACTCAAGAGCCAGCCGCCTATTACCCACAGGGAGCAAAGCCCCAACCATAACAATAAATCAAGACCGTTTCCGGTGCGGCTCCAATACAACATTCGCTTCGAATTATCTCATGCTATTTATTTCTATTGCGGCGGGCATTTCGATTTTTTCGGATCGGGATCAGGAACCAGTATCTGAATGCCAACGGAGCGCAGCAGGGTATCTTCTTTGTAATAACAGCGCAGATGGCGGGCGACGAGCCTGACCCAGGCGTTATTTTCTTCGCCGAAAATAGTATTTTCATCCTTGATTTGAACGAAAACCGGCTCGTTGATGATCAAAGCGAAGCGGCGATTTTCGAGGTCCTGGCGAAATTTGGAGAGGTACTCGGGGTCTCCCGCCATGACCATTTCCATCAAGAAGACGCGCTCATAGTCTGTAATCAATGGCGTATTCTGGATATACCCGAAGGTCAGCAGGTGGCGGTTCGAGATAAATAACACCTCCCCGCCCTGTTGCCTGGCTTCTTCGACGCGCTGGATGATAGCAGCCAGGCTTTTTCTGGCATCTTGAGCGTTCGGAAGCGGTTTGCGCGGCCCGCCCACCAAAAAGGAGAAAACTACCAGAATGCTAATCAGGCCAGCCATACCGGCTGCTCGCAGTCGCCTGGCGGGTGGAGGAAAGTCTGGAGTATCACCTATCGCAGTGTTCTCAGGTGTTGTGATTAGAGAATCATCATCCGGTGTGATAATTTCTACCTCGGAGGCTTGCTCCTCAGGCAGCGCACCGTTTCCTGGTTCAGGGATTAACTTACCGCAGAAGATATAAGTCGCAACCAGCAGCAGCAAACTCTGGTAAGCGTCCAGGTTATGTAAGTTGCTTCCGCCGCCGATCTTGACGCTTACAACCAGCCCACCGATGAAGAGCACCAGCAGCATTGCCCCCACCCCAAGCAAGCGGATGGGATGGTAACGGGCCGGCCTGAATTTGGAAAGACCATCCCAGGCCATCCAGATCATGGGCGCTGAAACCAAGATGATGGCAGGTAGAATACCTGGTGGATAGGTGGCGTTGGGCCACAGCCTGTACCATAACAAGGCCGAAGAAAAGCTGCTCACAAAATGCTTGGCAGGGTTGCCAGACCAGGCGATATAGGCCGCCTGGGCGGCAAAAGCGGCGCCGATCCCCACAACTGTCCATGCGAGCGGGCGACCCAGGTAGGTGAGCAAAGCCCGAACTGGCATTCCCTTTTTCTCAGGCGCTCCACTGGCAAATAGCGGCTGTTCGAGCAGGTAGATCGCAATCGCCAGCATGGCAGGAACCGGGTACCAGTTTACCCGGCTAATTCCGCACCAGGCTGAGGCAATTGCGAGCACGAGCAAGGAGCGGAAGAAATCTTTCCACGGGTGCTGGCGGGTTGATGTGAAGCTGGGCATGCCAGCCAGCATCACGATCAGCGGAATTTGCAGATGGTAATAAACCGGCCCGATCAGCAAAAACAGATAGGCGATGAGAAACAGGTTGATCTGTCGCCAGGTGTTCAAGGATGATTGTAACGCGCCAGTTGCCAGCCGCCGCACCAGCAGCCCTGCTGTCAGGCAGGTGACGCTGAACCATAGAAATACTTGCCAGGCGCGGTGCAGCCAGAGCGGGGAGCCAGGCCACAAGAAAGGAACAGCCTGCATCAAGTAACGGCTGGGGTGCAGCACAGTGGGCGGCAGATCGATGGCGTATAGTTTTTCGGAGAAATACAGCGAGGCGTAATAATACCGGCTGGCTTCAGACCAACCCAAGGTGAAAGGGTAGGCAGTGATATCTGGCAGCATAATCACTGTTCGGTAGCCAAAAGTGGTTAGCAGCAAAGAGAAGCCCAGAGTTTCGAACCAGTTGCGCTGGAAGACGCCCCCTTTGCCTTGTCCCCAGGCCTTGAGAAAAATGCTGCCAACCAGGGCGCTGGTCCAATAGATAGCCAGGACGCTGGTAAAACCGGGTGGGTTTGCGCCATACCAGGGAAAGAAAATGAACACCGATGCAGCGAAAAATATCGCAGCATAGCAGACCAGGTTCCAACTTCGCAGGCGGCTGAAGCGGCGTGCCAGGCGCGCCAGGGCGCGCGGCGCCAGCGCGCCTCGACCGGTTGCCTGGAACAACGAGGCGATGAAGAGGCCGGTGAGCGCCAGAAGCCCAGCGCTTCCTGCTAGCAATACAGATAGCCAGCGCCGTGACAGAAGTAATAGACCTTCCTGATAGATTGGGAGCAGGAAATGATACAACCCCAGGCCGCAAAGCGCCACGGAAAATACCAGAGCCACGCGAAAAACAATGAGGGATTTACCCTTTTTGATCATTCGAGAGCATTCCAGATACAAACAAAGCGCCCGGCAAGCTGGCGAGGATGGTTAGCGTTCGGAAAAGCAGGGCAATGCTCAGGCTGTTACTGACAGAGGCCTGTCCCATGCCGGAGAAAATGAGCGTCATCGATATCTCTTGCAGCCCATACCCGTTAATCGAGACCGGAATGAGGGTCACAAAATAGACCAGGCTGTACAGTCCAGCGATCAACCAAAAAGATACCGGCGCGCCCATTCCGGACAGGAGCAAGGAAAGGATACCATATAGGCAAAGCATGTGAATCCAGGAGTACGCCAGGGAAAGCAGCAGCGTTCGCGGCTTGTGCCGCCACATATTCAAGGCGTTCAGCAGGCGTTGCCAGACCTGCAGGATCTTCTGCCGCAGGGTATGCTGCCATTGGCTAATGGTAGAGATCTGTGAATGGCGTTTGTCCTGGTGAGAAGCATTGGGCAAGAGAGCAGCCGAGCTGCTGAAAAGATGCAGCGTCGCGAAGCCTGCGCTTCTCCAGGTTAGTTTCTGCAACAACACTGGCAGACCGGGTAAACTGAAGGGCAGCGCCATTGCCATGCCAGCCATGCCTACCAGGCGGTCGACGATTAACGATGCCGCACACACCGCTGGGTCGCAGCGCTGCCCCTGGTTGTCTTTCACCTGCGCCGCGCCAGCCAGGCGGATCACATCGCCCCCAATTGTGGTCGGCAGAAAATTGGATGCAAACAAGCCGGCAAAGGTAATGCGCAGCGTTTGCGCGAAAGAGATGGGCAGGTTGACGCCTTGCAACAGCACATACCAGCGCGCCGTGACTGCCAGGCGCGAGCACAGCGTGAATAATAACGCCAACCCCAATTGCCAGGCGGAAAGTTTTCGCATCGCAGCGGCGATTTCCCCCCAACCTTGTTGGCTGAGCAAATAAACCAATAGAACCAGGGCTGCCAGGCTTCCTAGCCGTCGCAGCCAACCGGGGCGAGATGTTTTCTGATCAGGCTGAGGAGATAACCGGTCGCTCATGGCACGCTATTCTTGGGTACTAACCTATTGAAGCAAAGGGGGGTTTTCTTGCTCGTCTGGCGCAGTGTGTTTGGATCGGATTACCTTGCGGATCGTGTAGGTGGGCTTGTGTTGCGATTCGTGGTACGTGCGCACCAGCATTTCCGCAATCAGCCCCATCAGGATGGATTGGAAACCCAGGATCATAAACATGACGCCAATCTGGAAAAAGGGTGATTGGGTTACCGAAATTTGCCAGAAAACCCGCCGCACCATCAGGGCGAATAAAGTGACCACGCTTCCCAGGATGAGCATGCCCCCTAACCCGCCAAAGAGATAGATCGGCTTGTTGGCATAGCTGAGCAAAAATTTGACGGTAAGCAAATCCAGAACTACTTTCAAGGTGCGAGTGAGGCCGTATTTGGCTTTTCCGAAGCGCCGGGGATGGTGGTTGACCGGGATTTCGACCATCTTTGCGCCGACAGAATGGGCAAAGGCGGGGATGAAGCGGTGCATTTCGCCGTACAACCGGAAATCGACCAGCACCTCGCGGCGATATGCTTTCAGAGTGCAGCCATAGTCATGCAGGTGTACCCCGGTGACGGTGGAGATGAGCCAATTCGCCATGCGGGAAGGCAGTGTGCGAGTGATAAATGTATCCTGGCGCTTCACGCGCCAACCGCTTACCAGGTCGTAGCCTTCTTCGATTAATTGAAGCATTTTGGGAATGTCAGCCGGATCATTCTGGAGATCGGCGTCCATCAAAATGACAACTTCGCCATCGGCGTAATCGATTCCGGCAGCAATCGCAGCAGTTTGTCCAAAATTGCGCCTGAATTCAACCACGCGTATCGACTGAGGCTGGTTAGCTGCCATCTTCTCTAAAACGGCAACGCTGTTATCTGTGCTGCCGTCATCCACATAAATAACTTCCCAGGTTAACTCGGGCAGGTTAGCCAGAGATTGGCCAATGGCTTCTTGCAGCAGTTCCAGGCTTTCTTCTTCGTTATAGACCGGTATAATAATCGATAGTCTCATCATGATTATTTTCGAGGTGATCAGGCTGAATTATACCTCGCGATGTTCTCGAACGCCGCGCGCCCAATCCCAAACGATCAATAGAAAAGCGCTCGAAAGGCCCAGTCCTAAGGTTGAGAAAAATTCCGTTACCGGCCACTCGAAGCCGGTGTAGCGGCGGATATACCAGAGGAGAAACCATCCCAGGATGGCGCCCAGTCCAAGCAAGGCGCGCCGCAGCCAGGCATCTTGGGTGCGGCGCTGCTCCACCCAGGCCCAGGCTGCCAGGGCGGCCTGCAAACCGGCAAAAGTAGCCCGGTAACGCGGGTTATCCCACATATCTGCGCCGGCGCGGAAAGACGCCACCAGAACAACAATCCATACTGCCAGGATTAATAAGCGAGTGAAACCGAGGCCGGGATATTTTTCGTTTTTCTTGTCATCATCTGTATCTTCTCTCCCGGAGTGCAGAGGGAGCGGGTTGCGCAAAGCCAAGACAGACGCGTAAAGCAAGAGGGCCAGCATGGCCGTCCAGCCGGCGGCGCGCCAGATGCTGATGAGCGGCCAGATGGGAGCGCTGCTACCAGCAACCAGCGTCGCCGGTAGGAACGGTTGCAAAACCCCATAACTGAGCAGGAGCGGCAAGTGCAGCCAGGTTGGCGAATTGCGGAAGATCTTTTGCATCCAACCGGAGGCGTTCTTCGAGAGGTAGGCCTGCAGGTTGGCCGATTTCTTCAACCACCAGCTTAACATCTCCAGCGGGTTGTTCATTCCTTCGGGTGTGAACTGGCTAAGGGCAAGGTACAGACCAGCCAGCACCACCAGCACGATCACTCCCAAAATGATCCAAAAACCGCGCCGGTTCCACGCCTGTCGTGAGCGCGAAAAAAACGTTCCTGCAGCTGAAAGCGCCAACATGCCCAAAACCAGCGCAGCAATGAGCGGCGAGAAAGGCAGGCACAGCGCTACTGGGGTGATGACCCAGCCCAGGCTTTTCAGCGAATGCTCTTGCTGGTAACGCAGAAAGCCATAAAAGGCGGCGATCGCCAGGGTGATGGTGATGGCTTCGCGCATCTGCGAACTGCCCAGCAGTACAGCCTCCGGATAAAGGGCCAGTATCCAGGCCGAAAGGGCGGCGATTTTCCGATCTTTCCAGGCGCGCCGCGCGAAAGCCCAGGTAAACAGCACGCCCAACGCCGAGAGTGCTGCGCATGGCACGACCATCATCAAGGGGTAATGGGTTTTTCCACCTAAATAGCGGTAAATCAAGGCGCTGCTGAACAACAGCCCGCCATACTGGTCAACTTTGCGGTTGGCTGTGAAAGCCATCCACAGCGGCCTATCCGAGCGAGCCAGTTTCCAGGCTGCCTGATCGCGGCTGGCTGCATCGGCCATGACATAGCCGGCTTTTTCGGTGGAGGTGCCATGCCCCCAGCGTGGGATCGTTGTCAGCCAGAAAGCGCCCGCTGCCAGGCGCAAAACCAGCGCCCCGATCAACAATGCCCCCAACCAAGCCGGTGGTTGTTCATACTTAAGCAGCCGCCAACAGCCAACCATCAGCAAGGCTGCCAGCAACAAGACTGTTAAAAAGGCGCCCCATCCGTCCAGGGCGCGCCAAGAATTCGATGCGCCAGCCAACGCCAGGCTTAGAAAAAGCAAGCCAAGCGCAGCCACTCCAACTGTAAAGAAATATTTACCAGCGAATTGACGAATACTCATTCAGTAATCTTACTCGAGACCTTCGAGGATGCGGGCGGCGCGTTTTTCCCAGGTGAAACGGGCTGCATCTTGCCTGGCCCGATTTGCAAGCTGCGCAAGCAATTCAGGGTCTGATTGTAACCGATTTATGGCTTGCACCCATGCTAGAAGATCACCGGGTGGTAGTAAGATGGCGTTGTCTTCGTTTAGAATTTCTTGTAATACCGGCAGATTACTGGACAGGATGCCCCGCCCGCAAGCCAGGTACTCGAACAACTTCATCGGGCTGAGATAACGGGCAATATCGCCGCCCGACGAGGCTGCTACCTGAGGTTGGTAAGGCATCAGCAAGACCTCGCAGGCGGCCTGGTAAAGCGGCAGTTTGGCATTCGGAACAAAGCCCACCAGGAACAGATTCCGTAGTTGCAAGGCGGCAACCCGAGATTGCAAGCGCTCGATATCGTTGGGTTCGCCGCCCACGATGAGAAAGTTGATTTCAGGCAGCTTTTCAGCCAGCGCCAGCAGGTTCTCTACGCCGCGCCCCGGATAGAGGTGCCCTGTATAACCGGCGGTGAAGCGTTCAGGCTGCAGGTGGATGCCCCGGGTAAGTAAAGATTGGTAAAGCTGCTGGCGGGCTGCGCTGGGCGTTGGCAGGTCTTGAAAGCGCTCCAAATCTACGCCATCTGGGGCAATCACGCTGAAGGCGCCGGAAAAGATGGCGGCGCTGGACTGTAAGCGCTCTGGGATGGCGGTTTGGCGTTCGATAGCCTGCGCCAGGGCGTGCGTGATGATCACCAGGCGGCGGGCGCCTGCGCCCGCCAAAAACTGGCGCAGCATCCACGGTCCGAACCGGCCTTGGGGCAGGTCATGGAGCTCTAAAATTGTGCCCATACCGCTGCGGCTGGCAAGGGCAGCTGCCTGGGGCAGGCGCGTGTAAAGCAGGTCTGCCTGCCAGCGCTGCGCCCACCGCACCGCGCTCAGGCTGAAGTCGTAGCGCCGGAGTTTTGGGTGGGCCGGTAGCCAGGTTGCCGGAAAAATTTCGGAAAGCCCATAGTGCAGCGCCAGGTGCGCCCAATCTGGCGTGGCGCTGTCCTGGGCGGCAAGAAGCGAAGAAGCTTTGGGGATGATCAGGTGGGCGTCATGACCCAATTTCGCATAGGCTTGGGCCATTTTCATCACCTGCAAAGTGTTGGCGCGCCGGGCCGGGATTTCGCTGGGGGCTACGATTGCAATTTTCACGTTTCACTCGCTGGCAGGAACACTGGCTGCCTGATTCAGTAACTGGCGGATTTTTAAGACAGAAATGAACGAACCTGCCCAGTAGAACCCCGCCAGCAACGCCGCGCTGGCAAGAAAACCGAAGCGCGGCGTCAACAGGACGACGCCAACGACCTTCAGCATTGCCAGGATGAAGTTCAACTTGACCGGAAAATCCGGCCGGCCAAGGGAGAGCAAGGCGATGCGCCGCCAATAGAAGGTGTTGGCGACCAGGTAGCCGGCCAACAGGATTAGCAAGGCCGGAAAAGCCGGCAAGAAATCTGCTCCATAGAATGTCCGGATTAACGGTTGTCCGAGCAAGGCCAGAATGGTGATCGCTACCAATGAATACCCGCCGGTCAAGAATGACCCCTGGCGTAGAATCTGGTTCACATTTTGCCATTGCCGGCGTGCAACTTGCCTGGAAAGTTCGGGGTAGGTGGCTTGTGGCAGGGGGTTGACTGGCATTTCCACCAGGTTGGTGAGCGTCAAGACCAGCTTATACAAGCCAGCTTCAAATGGCGAGCGGAAGAAGGAGACCCATAATAGTTCGCTATCTTTATTCACCAGGCTGAGCGTGGCGCTTAGATTTGTGCTGATGGCAAAATGGGCCAACTCCCGCGCTTGCGGACGCAGCAGTCCAACCGGAGCGCTGCGCCAGTCTCGTCCCCACTGGCGAGAGGCCTCCAGCATAGCCGCCAGACTGAACCCTAACGCGCTGATCATTTTTCCGGCCACGTAAGCCAACAAAACATGGCGCAAGCCGCCGCCGGTCACAAAAGCCAGGCTGGTAATCGATAAGGTGATGACACTTTGGACGACATTCAAGACCGCCAGGCGTCGGAAACGGTCGAAGATCTGTAAGAGACCGGTGGAACTTTCAGCGACCAGGTTGGCAAGCACGATCAACCCGTAAAGAACGAACAGCCCGCTGTTGGCTGGGTCTTTGGTGAAAATCTGCGCTCCGATAGGCGCCAGCAGCCAGATCAGCCCGAAGGCGACCAGGGAAGCCAGCATCTCAATCAGGGCGGCTGTTTTGAAGAGGGCGGCTGCCTTGCGGTGGTCGTTGGCTTCGTGGAACTGCCCGACATATTTAACCACCAGTTCGCTCATGCGGAACGAAGCGAATTTATTCACCGTACTGGTGAACATGATGATAATCCCGAGAACGCCGAATGTTTCGACGCCCAGCAGGCGAGCGGTCAAGATGCCTTGCAACATACTCAACCCAGCCGAGATCCCCGTGGCGCTGAACAGGTAGCTGGAGTTCTTAACAATGCGGCGGACGAGTTCGTTCATCCTCTGGCAAGTTATGCAGTGTCTACTTGGCTTGCCCAGGAGCGCTCGCGCTGGTACCAATCGATCAGGTTGGCGACCCCCTCTTTGAGCGAAACCTGCGGTGACCATCCCAACAGGCGGCGAGCTTTTTCCACATTTGCCCAATTGGCAGACATATCGGCTGGGTTTGCCGGGTAGCGCTGCACTTGTGCTTTCTGACCGATCAGCTCCTCGAGCATAGTGATCAGTTGGTTGATCGTAATCGTCTCATGCCCGCCCAGGTTGATGATCTCGTAGCCCAGGGGTTTTAGCCCGAGAATTACGCCGCGGGCAATGTCGTCGATGTACGTGAAGCCGCGCGATTGCTCGCCATCGCCATACAGGCGCAGCGACTTGCCTTCGGATATCCACTGCACGAAGCGGAACATCGACATGTCAGGCCGGCCGGCGGGGCCATAGACGGTGAAAAAGCGGAAGATGGTTACATCCAGTTGGTACAGGTAGTGATAGACATGGCACATCGCCTCCGCCCCCTTTTTGCTGGCTGCGTAGGCCTGCAGCGGGCGGTCGCTGTTGGCGTCTTCTGCCGTGGGTAAAGGCGCGTCGGCGCCGTAAATGCTGGAGGTTGACGCCAAGACGAATTTCGGAATTCCCTGCCAGTGGCACAGTTCCAACAGGTTCAAGGTGCCGGTGGTGTTGGTTTCGACATACACCCAGGGGTTCTCTACTGCTTGCCTGACCCCGGCACGCGCCGCCAGGTTGATGACGGCGTCGACAGGCTCGCCTTTGCGGTGGGCGCCGAAGCCGGCCTCTTGCATGGCCGTTTTGTCGCTGATATCGACCTGGTGGAAGGTGAAGCGACGTCCTGGATCATGGACGCTGGTATCGATCAATCTTTGTAAGCGCCATTGCTTAATACGTACATCGTACGCATCATTCAGATTATCGATGCCGGTCACGGTGTGGTTGGCGTCCAAAAGCAGCTCAGCCACCCGCGCTCCAATAAAGCCTGCTACGCCAGTCACAATGTAATGAGCCATATTTTTCCTTTCCGAGAACATAGGGATTGCCAGACTGGCTGACAATCCCTATGCAGTATTGAAGCTTGCCGCTCCAGGCGGTTATCTACAGGCGCACAACTTTCGGGTTGTTCTTACCCAGGGCGCCCAAGGCGTTACGGGTATCAATAACCAGCCGGGCGGCGTCTACGATGGCCGGGTAGTCATAGCTGGAGTGGTTGGTGATAATGGCGACGCAATCTGCTGCATGCACCGCATTCATCAGGTCGGGGACGCAGGCCATTTCCTGCCCGTCGTGATTGAAGGCCGGGATATAGGGATCGTGGTAGCTCACCCGGGCGCCTTTTTGTTCCAACAGACCGATGATATCCAACGCTGGCGATTCACGCAGGTCATCAATATCTGGCTTATAAGCCACGCCCAATACCAGTACAGAACTACCCTTGATCGGTTTCCCTTGTAAGTTCAGGCCGTCCTGCACCAGGGAAATGACATGGCGGGGCATATTGGTATTGATTTCAGACGCCAATTCGATGAAACGGGCGGTATAATGCAGGGCGCGCAGTTTCCAGGAAAGGTATAACGGATCGATCGGAATGCAGTGACCACCCAAACCGGGCCCTGGGGTGAATTTCATAAAGCCGAATGGTTTGGTGGCAGCGGCGTCGATCACTTCCCAAACGTCGATACCCAGGCGATTACACATCAAAGCCATTTCGTTGACCAGGCCGATATTGATCATGCGGAAGGTGTTTTCGAGTAATTTCGCCATCTCGGCTACTTCCGCGGAGGAGACGGCAACCACAGATTCCAGCGCCTGGGCATACCAGGCGGCTGCTACTTCTGAGCAATCCTGGGTAATGCCGCCGATCACTTTAGGCGTATTGATGGTTGTCCAGTCTTGCCGCCCGGGGTCAACCCGCTCAGGTGAAAAAGCCAGGAACAGGTTCTCGCCGGCTTGCAGGCCTAATTCATCGCCTAGCTTGGGCAGCAAAATTTCGCGGGTTGTGCCGGGGTATGTGGTCGACTCGAGCACAATCACCATATCGGGATGCATGTATTTTGCCAGTTCGCCGGTGGCGTTTAGAATAAAAGACAGGTCTGGGTCGCCGGTTTTGCGCAGCGGGGTTGGGACACAAATGCTGACAGCGTCCATTTCGCGCAAAACGGAGAAATCGGTCGTGGCTTTGAGCTTGCCGGCGGCTGTTAACCTGGCGATTACCTCGCTGGGAATATCCTGGATATGGCTTTCGCCGCGTTGGATGGTATCTACCTTGCGCTTGTCTGGATCGATGCCGGTTACTTCAAATCCGGCGTCGCCAAACACGACCGCCAAAGGCAGGCCTACATATCCGAGGCCAAGGATGGCTACCTTAGCCTGGCGTTTGTTGAGTAAATCCATCAGTTTTTGTTTCGGAGTGATTGTCATAGAGAGTTCCTTGATCTGCCGCAAAGGTAGGTGAATCCCACCTTGCGCCGCTAAATAGATTACGGCATGTAACCAAAGTAGCCAGATAGCGAGACCTGCATTTTCTGGTTCAACGCCGCGATTTCATCGGGGCCGAGATGATCGACAAAGCCCCTGACTTTTCCTTTACGAGTTTTGTATGAATCCGGGTCATCGGGGTTGCCCGGTTGAAGCAGCGCACCCTGGATTTGCCTGGAGCGCTCCATTTGCCGCATATTATCAAATGACGCGTATGCAATGGCTTGCTGAATCACTTCCGGCGCGATGGCCTGCAAATCGATAAATTCCAACACCCGGCGCAATTCGCCAGCCGTATCTTGCTGCATATCTTCGTATCTGACCAATAGAAAACCTTTCGGAACGTGCCGGTTGGCAGCCCAGATATTATAATACGCCAGGATGGTGTCAAAACTGCCGGTAGGTTGGTTGATAAACTCTGCCAGGCTGCCATGAAATATCTGGTCTTGCACTGCTTGCGATTCATTCGCCAGCAGGATGCGCCGTTTGCTCATTTCGAAGTAGCTGGAAACGAACACATCGCGCGGATCGCGCGCCAGGAAGATAACCTTTTTATTTCGAAAATGCGCCTTATTGGTTTGCAACTGGGCGGCGGTTTTTAGCATCGGGCGATCTTCATGGATGACCTGGATGCGCGGCGCTTTGGGATGCCAGCGTTTGTTGTTGCGCAAAAATAAAATTTCCTCCGTCTGCGGCAGTGAAAAATGGCAAGCCATGGCGTACCCGATCAGCAAGCGCAGCCAGGTACGGCCGCATTTGGGGTATGAAAGCAGATACACATCCGTGTTGGTATGCGCATACCATCGCAGCAGGTGATCAGGCAGCGCTTTTCGCATCAGGTTGCGGGTTTGCAGAGGAAGCCGGTCGTACAACGGGCGGATGATTTTCATAGATCTGTTGGAAGTTGCGCGCCTGTGGGCGACAAACTAGAACAAGGTGAGCTGCTTGGGCGGCTCTTTTTTGGGCTCGGGAGTGGGGGCGTCGATCTGTTCACTGCGCGGCGGTTTGGAGATCAGCGCCGGCAAACGAGCGAAGTCGGCTTCGATGACCGGGCGCAGCGAGCGCTGGTGTAAAGCGGCTGCCGGGTGATACATGGCGACAATCAGCCGTCCGTTGACCGTGACAGCCTGCCCGTGAATCTGGCTGATTTTGGCGTTGGGCAAGAAGCGCGCCATTGAAAAGCGCCCCAGGGTCACAATCACCTGGGGATTGATGGCCTGGATTTGCCGCTCCAGGTAATCTCCACAGGCCAGCAGTTCTTCCGGCTCGGGGTCGCGGTTGGATGGCGGGCGGCATTTCACAACATTGGCGATGAATACATCCGTACGCTTCATGTTGATAGCGGCCAGTAATTCTTCCAGGAATTGCCCTGCCGCGCCGACAAAAGGCCGGCCTTGTTCGTTCTCGTGAAAGCCCGGGCCTTCGCCAATGAACATGATCTGCGCATTCGCCGGGCCTTCGCCTGGGACTGAATTTTTGCGCGAGTGATGCAATTTACAGCGCGTGCAAATGGTCACTTCCTGGGCGATTTTTTCGAGTTGTTCTTCAGGGGTCATATTGCTTTCTCCTTACCAACAGCGGGGTGTTGCAAACCGCTCATTCCTGGTTTGGGCAGCCGTTATTCCAGGTCCCGCTTTGCAGCCCATCGGCATAGGTTTTGTCGAACTGGCTGACAGTCATAATCAAGGCGTCCTCGTGGTTATCTTTGTAATAGCGCGGCCGGTTGCCAACCACTGCGAAGCGAAAGCGCTGGTAGAGCTTCTGGGCGGCAATGTTGCCGGCGCGCACCTCAAGCGTGGCCTGGTTTGCGCCGCGTTCGATGGCAGTGATCAGGGCTTGGGCTAATAGCTGCCGGGCGATGCCCTGGTTGCGATAATCTGGATGCACGGCAATGGTGGCAATGTGGGCTTCGTCCAGGATCATCCAGACCACGATCATTCCAACAATACGCGGCAGGCCAGGCGGACTTCCTGCGTCTGTGGGTGTTTTTTGTTCAGCAACCCACAACAACGACAGGGGGTTTTCATTCAATTCATAATGGTAAGCGCTATCAGGCCACGGCATATTAAAGGAAATCTGGTCGATGGCCTTGACCTGCGGTAAATCATCTTGCGTCATCCGCCGGATGGCAATATCTGGGTTTGTTAGGTTGATCGCGGCTTGCACCCTGGTTGAAAGCGCGCTCATCCGGGCACCGGGTCATTGTAGTGCAGGTAAATTGGCGCCAGGGTTGCGGGATCGTCCTGTTGCCCGGCTTTCCAACGCTGCCAGGCCAGTTCGGCTAGAAAAGATGGGCGGCGCAATGAGTGGGCTGTGGAGGCCAGGAAAATATTCGGGAGGTTTTTGCTAAAAAGTGCTCGCTCCTCTTCCGTCAGTTCGCCGCATAGATAGGTGGGGTTCTGTATTTGCTTCAGCAACTCTTGCGGGGTGAGCACCTCGACCGGCCGGCCAGATTGCCAGGTGTTATTGACTGCCTGGTACCAACCTACTGCCAGGCGACCGCGTCCGGCTCTTAAAACCGCCGCCATCGGCATGGACGAGATGGGTTGTGCCACAGCCAGGCTATCCAGTGTGGGGATGCCCACCATGGGCAGCTTGCGCGCCAGGGCAACGCCTTTGGCTAATGCCAGGCCGATCCGCAGACCGGTGAATGAGCCTGGCCCGGTGGCGACCCCTAAGACAGCCAGGTCTGCGATCGTGTGATTCGATTTCTTCAGAGCCGCCGCGATGGCAGGCGCCAGTTCAACGGTGTGAAAATCGCGGCTGCTCCAAACGGCCTCATAGATAACCTGAAAGCCGTTGAAAAGCGCCAGCCCGACCGAGCGAGTTGAAGTATCTATGGCTAATAACATCACGCCACCCCATATAATTGCTGACGGAGTTTTCCGAGCCAGGCCTGGTAACGCGGCCCGCGAGCGGTGAAAACGAAATCACGCTGGTTTTCTCCCACCCATTGCAAGGTAACCCACATATGCTCGTCAGGAAGCGCTTCTTTGATCCGGTCAGCCCATTCAACCACCAGCGGCCCGCTGGCGATTAAGCTTTCCAGATCGAGGTCTTCTGCTTCTGCTGCGCCGCTCAGACGATAAGCGTCCAGGTGATACAGGCGTTGACCATCTGGCCGGCGATACATATTGACGAGTACAAAGGTTGGGCTGGAAACTGCATCCAAGGAACCCCACCCAGCGGCAACGCCTTGCATTAATGTGGTTTTCCCTGCGCCCAGGTCGCCAACCAGGCAGACCACATCGCCGGTTTGCAGCAAGGCGCCCAAACGCATACCCACCCGGCGTGTTTGTTCCACGCTGCGGCTGATAAATTCCAGGGAATGCGAATTGAGCACCGGCATGATTTTTCGTGCGCCACCATTCCAGGTTATTTTACTTGATTTCCATGTTTGCAAACGAAGCAGCCAGGCGTTTCAAGCCGATTTGCTCGAAGAAAACGTCGACAATTTCTTCGCCGCTCTGGATTTCGCTTTTTAGCACCATCCCATCGCCGAAATGCGGGTGCCTGACATGCATGCCTGCCTGGTAGCGCGCCGTTGCTGCGCCGTTTGTCTGAGCGTTGGTCTCGCTCTTGATCCCCCAACGTTCTGGGCGATAGGAGATTTTGTTGACGCTTGGTCGCGCCGAGCGCGCCGGTTGCGCTTGATCTAATAAACTTTCTGGAATATCGTGCAAAAATCGCGAGGGTTCCACCGGTTCGGCGTAACCATAGGCATTGCGGTTCTGGCAATAGGTCAGGAAGAGCCGGTCTTTGGCGCGTGTGATGCCGACATACAGCAAGCGGCGTTCTTCCATCATCTCTTCGGGATCTTCGAAAGAACGGCTGTGCGGCAAGACGCCATCGTTCAGCCCGGTGAGAAATACGACCGGAAACTCCAACCCCTTGGCGGCGTGTAGCGTCAATAAAGTGGGCGTTTGGGTATTGTTTTCGAGCGTGTCCTGATCGGAAACCAGGGCGATACGTTCCAGAAAAGCTGACAGGTCTTGCTCTTGATATTCGAATGCCAGGCGGCGCAATTCTTGCACGTTATCCCAGCGATCGTGACCTTCATCTGATCCGTCGTCGATATAAGAATGGTAATCGATGTCTTCCAGGATGCGGTCCATCAACGCCAGCGGCGCCATATTGTCTTTCATGGTGATCCAATTAGCCAGCAGCGTACCAAAGCGCGCCAGGGCATTGGCGGGGCGGCTTTGCAAATCTTCGAACAGGTTGGCTTGCGGGTTGCGCCCAGCTACCAGCAGCAGTTCTCCTGGCTTGAGTTGGTTGTTGCTGGCCAGAGTACGCAATGCCAGGCAGGTTTTATCGCCAATGGCGCGTGACGGGACATTGATGATGCGCGTCAGGCTGACTTCGTCGTTGGGGTTGGAGATCAGCCGCAGGTAAGCCACAATATCTTTAATCTCTCGACGACCATAGAAACGCTGCGCGCCAACCAGTTTGTAAGGCATGCCAGCCTGCAAGAAGGCCTCTTCCAAAAGGCGGGACTGGGCATTGGTGCGGTACATGACGGCAAAATCGCTGGCGCTGGCACGTCCGCCTTTCACCAGGCTGTTGATGGTGTCGACAACATAAGCTGCTTCGGCGCGGTCATCGTAGACTTCGTGGAGGGTCGCATTTTGTCCCTGGCCGCGATCGGTAAACAACTGTTTACGAGTGCGGTGAGGGTTTTGGTCGATGATAGCCATAGCAACATCCAAAATGGCTTGGGTCGAGCGGTAATTCTGTTCGAGCAAGATCACCTGGGCGTTGGGGAAATCTTCCTCGAAACGCAGCACATTGCGATAATCAGCCCCTCGCCAACGGTAAATGGACTGGTCGGGATCGCCCACCACGAAAATATTGTTGTGAAATGACGCCAGGTGTTTGACCAGCGTGTATTGCGCCAGGTTGGTATCTTGAAATTCATCTACCAAAATGTGCTCATAGCGCCGGGCGTACTTCGCCCTCACCTCAGTGTTGTTTTCCAGTAATACCGCGCACCATAACAAAAGATCGTCGAAATCCAACCCGTTGCTGGCGAGCAGCAATTCTTGATAGCGTTGATACACACGCTTGACCACCTCGTCCCGGTAATTGCGGGCAGGAAAGTTCTCTGGCAAGATCAGTTCGTTCTTGGCGTTCGAAATGGCGCTGTGAACGCCGGGGGCGCGGTAACGCTTCTCGTCCAGGTTCAGGTCGGCGATGGCGCGTTTGACCAGGCTGATCTGGTCATCAGCGTCGAAAATGGCAAAATTCGACTCGAAAGGCAGATATTTGGCTTCCCGGCGCAGCAGGCGGGCGCAAATGGCGTGAAAGGTACCCAGGGTAACGCCTGACATAGTATCGCCGATCAGATCAATCACCCGGTTTTCCATCTCGCGCGCCGCTTTGTTGGTAAAGGTGACCGCCAGGATATTGTACGGACGAACGCCCATCTGGCTGATCAAATAGGCGACGCGCTGGGTGAGCACGCGCGTCTTGCCAGACCCAGGCCCCGCCATCACCAGCGTTGGCCCCAGCCCAGCCATTACGGCTTGTTGTTGAACAGGGTTGAGATTAGTTAGACCATTCATAATTTTTTGCCGGTGGAAGACACGTTTTGCAAGGGCAGATTATAGCACAGTGCTTACCGGTCTTGCGAGTTGCGAGTTGCTAATCTTGGCACTCCGCGCTAAAATCACATCTATGAACTGGCATATCATCGGTAACGAATGGGCGAGCAAATTGTTGAGCGAACATGTAGGGCGGGGGCGAGTGCGCCATGCATATCTGTTCACCGGGCCGACCAGCGTGGGGCGGCGCAGCCTGGCTTTACGATTCGCTCAGGCTTTGAATTGTTCGCAACCGGTCACTCCTGGCGAGCCGTGCCTGAATTGCCGCGCCTGCCAGCAAATTCAGAGGATGCAGCATCCCGACCTGTCAGTTGTTCAGGCTGAAACGGTAGGCGGTGTGCTCAAAGTGGACCAGATTCGTGAACTGCAGCGCAGCCTGGCGTTGGCGCCCTACGAGGCGCGCTACCGGGTGGCTTTACTGCTGCGTTTTGAAGAAGCGCATCCGAGCGCCATGAACGCTTTGCTGAAGACTCTCGAAGAGCCGCCCGCCCAGGTCGTGCTTATGCTGACGGCAGAGAATGTCGATATCCTCTTGCCCACAATTGTCTCGCGCTGCGAAGTGCTGCGTTTACGCCCTGCGCCGGTGGAACAGGTCGGGCGCTGGCTGCACGAGCATCACGGACTTTCACCCGAACAGGCGCAACTTTTGGCGCATATTTCGAATGGTCGTCCCGGTTACGCCTGGCGCCTGGCGCAGCAAGCAGACGCATTACAGCAGCGCCAGAATTTATTGGATGATCAGGCTCGGCTGCTGGCAGGCAACCGTGTAGAACGTTTTCGTTATGCCGAAGGCATTTCGAAAGATAAAGAGCACTTTCGCCAGGCGTTGATGATCTGGCTGTCGTTCTGGCGCGATGTTTTGCTGTGTTGCGCTGGCTCAAGCGCTTCGATTTCGAACCTGGACCGGCAGGTGGAGATCCAGGTCTGGGCTGAACGCCTGGAGTTGCAGCAAACGCGCCAGGTGATTGCGGTCATGGAACGGGTTTTGGGCTTGCTGGATCGAAATATCAATGCTCGCCTGGCAGCCGAGGTGGTGATGCTGGATTTGCCGTTCTCTTAATCTTGTCCTGTGCTATACTTTATAATGAACTGCCCAAAATCCGCTGGAATATTCTTGATGGAACTATTGCACGCCTGTTATGGCCCAAAAGCGTTCTGTAACTGATCGCGCCTCGCTTGAATTGTTGTA
>JAGUYW010000063.1 GCA_020061105.1 Anaerolineales bacterium
CAACCGGCGGGTTATATCCTGCGACCACCAGGGTAAATTCGCCGCGCGGCGAGTGTTCAGAATAATGAGCCTGTGCTTCGCTCAAGCTGCCTCGAAAAAATTCTTCGTGCAATTTGGTCATCTCTCTCGCCAGGCAAATTTTCCGATCTCCCAGGGTTTCATGCAGATCGACCAGCGCTTCCAGCAGGCGGTGCGGTGTCTCCAGGAAGATCATGGTATAGGGCGCTTTGCCAACCTGTTCCAGCACACGCCGGCGTTGAGCGCTTTTACGCGGCAGGTAGCCCAGGTAAAGAAAGCTGTCTGTCGGCAAGCCCGAGGCGGTCAGCGCTGCAATCGGGGCGCTGGGCCCGGGCACGGGGCTGACCGCATAGCCGTGCTCCAAAGCCGCCCGCACCAGTTCATATCCAGGGTCGTTGAGACCCGGAGCGCCGGCGTCGGAGACCAGCGCCACATCTCCCTGCGCCAGGGCGCCCAATACCTGGTCGAGCCGGGCAAGCTTGTTATGCTCGTGGTAGCTGATCATTGGGGTGACGATGCCAAAATGATCCAGCAGCTTGTGGGTGTGGCGCGTATCCTCCGCCGCGATCAGGCTGGCCTGTTTGAGAATGCGCAAAGCTCTGGCTGTGATATCCTCCAGGTTGCCGATTGGGGTGGAGACCAGGTATAACACGCCCATGCTGCTTACTGGCGGCCCATTTACTGGGTAGCCCATTTACTGGGCAGCCCAGGTCAGGAAATTCACTACCAGCGATTTATCGTCATCCCGGTAGCTGAATAATTCCAGCCAGCCGTATAGACCCAGCTCGGTGCGGTAACACAGGTACAGACCTTTGGTAAGCGCTCCTTGCGGCAAGGGCGCAGCGCTCAGGGCGGTTCCCTGGCATTGCGCCAGGGTAGGCGCGCTGGCGCCGTAGATGCCAAAGGAGGCGCCGCCCAGGGGAGTCAGCGAGAGCAAACCGCCGCCATCCATTTCCCAAGCAAAATCCTCTCCCACCCCGCTGTTGATGTTGCCGTTATCCAGGTTCAAGCGATCTCCTGGCAGCAAGGTTTTTCTGCCGGTCGTCTGGATGCCTGGGGTGGGCGTAAAGGTTAAGGTAGGGACGCCGGGAGTGCCAGGAGTGGAGGTCAAAGGCGTGACGGTGCCAGTCGTCGAACCGACAACGATGCGCACCCAGAACGGCGAACCGCCGCCAGGGCCAATCCCGAACCAGGCGTTGGAAGCGTTGCGCAATTTCCAGTTGCCTTGGTAAGTGCCGGGTGTTTGCGGCGCCACCAGGTCGACCGAAATGTCCACGCTTTCTCCCGGGCCTACGCTTTTCGGCATCGGCACACTGGCTGGCGCGCCCATGGCTTCGCCAGAAAACAGGGCAATCGAATAAGTCGTGGACCAGGTGCAGGTGCCAGCGTTTTGCAAGCGCCAGGTCTTCGTGAAGGTTTGCCCTGGAAGCATGCGGGTGTCATCGGGGATGGTGACATCAATTGGGTTGCCCGGCGCACCCAGGTCGCAGGAGGAGGCTGGGGGTACAGTGGCTGGTGGGTTGGTCGGCTGCGCCGTGTTGGTCGGCGTCAATGCTTCGGTGGGGGTAGGCAGTGGGGTGTCGGTAGGGGTGGGGCTGGCAGCAGGCGTTTCCAAAGCCACCTCGGTCAGGCGCGCTTGCACGGTTTCATACGCTTGCGTGACAGAGAGGTCGCCTTGTGAGTTGTTGGATTGTGGCATGTTGCAAGCCGAAAGCAGGATGGCCAGGCACAATAAAAAGCACAGGCCGCGGGTAGGGTGTGTCATTTTCATCTTTCTCACACTTTTTCTCTATTGTGAATGGTTTCAATCAACAGGTGGGCAATTTGGCGCGCCGCTTGTGGACGGGCCAGGCGCTGGCATGCCGCCGAGGCCTGGAGGCGTTTTTCCGGGTGCGCCAACCAATCTTGTAATATGGTTCCAATTTTCTCGGGGTTGGGCGCCCAAATCCCTGCGCCTTCGTTCACTACATAAGTAACATTCCCATCTTCTTGCCCGGGCAGGCGGCTGTAGAGCAACATGGGAAGCCCGGCGATGAACGCTTCGCTGATGGTGCCGGGTCCAGCTTTGGTCACCAGTACATCGGCGGCTCGCATGAAGTCGGGCATCTCACGCACAAAGCCGTACACAAAAGTGGGGATGGGCCATTGCATGGCTTCCAGGCGCGCTTTCAAAGTCTGGTTGCGTCCGGCGATCACCACCAGGGCGGCGCTGGGGCAGTGCTGGGCAATTGAACGGGCGGTTTTTTCCAGTGGCCCCATTCCCTCTCCGCCGCCCATCAAGATCACCAGGGGGCGTTCGGCAGGCCAACCGAAGCGCGCTCGCAGCGTCTGGCGGTCGCCTGGCGGCTGGCAGAAACGATCTGCCACCGGCAGACCGACAATTCGCATCTGTTCCGCTCGCATGCCAGCAGCCAGCGCTCGCCGGTAAGCTTCCTGGCTGGCGACGATGCACAGGTCAGCCAGGTGGTGGTACCACAAGGCGTGGGTGGTGACCATATCGGTTACCACCGTAGCAAACGGCGGCCGGTTACGCCCCAGGGCTCGCAAGGCCGGGGCGTTGGCCAGCGGGTGCACGGAAACCATCAGGTCGGCTGGATGGTTGGCGACCATACGGTGCAGGGAACGGCGCACGTAAGGCCAGGCGCTGGCTGTCAGAATGCGCGCCCGGGCGTGCCCGTTGCTGATTGAGTAGCCCAATCCCCAGGCCTGCGGCACGCGCACTAATTTGGGGTATAACATCGGCAGGTGCTTGAAAGGCGTCGGCGTGTAATTCAAGAAGAAATCGACCATCTCCGTGGAATACTGCTCGCCAAATTCAAGTTCGATCGCTTCAATGATCGCTTCTGCAGCGGAGCGATGCCCACCCCCCGTATCTGAAAACAGAAACAGAATATGGGGTCGCTTAGGATCGGTTTTCGGCATGTTCCTCTTTTGGCAGAACCTTTTTCAAACGTAACGCCAGGGTGCGGCGAGGCAGTAAGACGCGTCGCTGGCAGCCCAGGCACTCCAGGCCGATATCGGCGCCCAGGCGGTAGATGATCCAATCATAACTGCCGCATGGGTGAGGCTTGCGCAGGCGCACAATATCCTTGAGTTCGATTTCAGGCAACACAAGAGGCATTATAACACGTCAAAAACAACCCGCAAGCCATGTTAGACAGCGTTCATTTGGCGTTGACAACCCTCCAGATCAGCCTTGCCTGTCGCATGCGCCGCGAACGCCGATGGTATAATTGCCGCAAGGAGACACAGGTATGTTGTTTGATATTTTTCAAATCAGTCCCGCCATTTGGTTGGCGCGTATTTTTGTATTGGTAATCGCTTTTTCAGTGCATGAATTTGCACATGCCTGGGCTGCTGACCGTTTTGGCGATAACACGCCGCGCATGAATGGGCGCCTGACGCTCAATCCGCTGGCGCACCTGGACCCGATTGGATCTCTGATGTTGTTGTTTGCTGGCTTCGGCTGGGCCAAGCCAGTGCCTGTCAACCCCTACGCCCTTGGGCGCAGTTCGCCATCCGCTTTAATGTGGGTAGCTCTGGCTGGGCCGATGTCCAATTTTTTAATGGCGGTGTTGGCGGCTGTTCCGTTGAAGCTTGGCTTGCTTACCCTGGGTGGTTTTGGGCCCTTCAACGCTTCCTTCGCCATCGAATTTGTTTACCAGTTTATTTTCATCAACCTGGCCTTGATGTTATTCAACCTGCTTCCGATTGCACCGCTCGATGGTGAGAAAATTGCCGATCACTTCTTCCCGCCATCCTGGACGCGGGTTCTGGATACCATTCGCCCGTATGGCCCCATCATCCTGGTTCTGTTGATGGTTTCCGGACTCACCTGGCTGTTGATCAGCCCGCCGTTGTATCTCTTGTTTAACATCCTGGTTTCATAACCTTGCGCGTTCTTTACCGGTTGAAACAATTCTGGCTGGCGCTAACCGCTGCGACTGGAGCAGGCGACCTGGAAGAGGCGCAGCGCGCCCTTGGCCCGCAGTTAATGGCGGTATTTGAAAAGATGCAGCCCAGCGAACAGGCCCATAGTTTGTGGGTCTATCGCCAGTTGCGCGAAACAACAGACATTTCTGACCGGCAGGCTTATCATGATTTGTTGGCAGCCGCCTTGCTGCATGACGCTGGTAAAAGCCGCTACCCTTTGCGGGTGTGGGAACGGGTGCTGATTGTGCTTGGAAAGGCGTTTTTTAGCCAGCATGCCAGGGCCTGGGGAGGGGGAACGCCGCAAGGCTGGCGGCGCGCTTTTGTCGTCGCAGAACAACACCCCGTTTGGGGAGCGGAGATGGCGCTGCAAGCGGGCGCAGCGCCCAGGGTGGCGATGCTCATCCGGCGCCATCAGGAAAAGCTTCCGCACGAAGATCAGTGCGAGTCTTTGGAGAACCATCTGCTTCGTTTATTGCAACACTTTGATGAAGAAAGGTAGAGAAAGAATGACTGTGCAACTTACGATTATCGGTATGGGACAGATTGGAACTTCGATCGGACTGGCCTTGTCGGGAAAAGCCGAATTATTGACGCGAGTTGGCCACGATCGCGATATACGCATCGCTCGCCAGGCCCAAAAATTAGGCGCCCTGGATAAAGTGGAAATCAATTTACCCAACTCTGTGCGCAAGGCGGATATTATCGTCCTGGCCTTGCCATTCGACCAGTTGCGAGATACGCTGACCATCATCGCTCAAGACCTTAAGGAAAACGCCGTCGTCATGGATACCGGGCCGGTGAAAGAAGCGGTCGCCGAGTGGGCCAGGGAAATTTTACCGCCTGGTTGCTCCTATATTGGCTTGACGCCGGTCATCAACCCGGCATATTTACTGGCGCCTGATTCGGGCGTGGAAGCCGCCCAGGCCGATCTTTTCCATGGCGGCTTGATGGCGATTGTCAGCCCGCCGCGCAGCAATTCCGACGCTATCAAATTGGCGGCTGACCTGACGCGCCTGCTTGGAGCAGAGCCTTTGTTTACCGACCCGCTTGAGATCGATGGCCTGATGGCAGCCACCCATATTTTGCCACAGCTGCTGGGGGCAGCATTGTTGAATGCTACCGTCGATCAGCCCGGCTGGCGTGAAGGGCGCAAGATTGCCGGCCGAGCCTATGCAGAAGGTACTGCCGCGGTGAGCCAAATGGATGATGAACAGGCCCTCAAAGCCGCCGTTTTATTCAACCACCGCAACGTGCTGCGCGTTCTGGATAGCACCATTGCCGCCTTGCAGGCTATGCGCTGCGATATTGAAAGCCAGGATGAAAAATCTCTTTTGGAGCGCCTGTCTCGAGCACGCCGCGGTCGCGAAAAATGGTGGCAGGAACGCCTGGACCATCGCTGGTCGGAAGCTTCGGTAGATGGTATGGAGGCCACTGAAAAGCAAAGATTTCTCGACCGCTGGCTGAGCTTCGGTCGTAAAACGTCCATCTAATTTTTGAAACAAATGGAGAGGTCAAATGTCAACCAAACTTGCCTGGATTGATGAAGAGCTTAAAAACCTGAAAGAAGCCGGATTATACAACACCATCCGTACGCTCGGCTCTGCGCAAGGGGCCTGGTTAGTGGTGGACGGTAAACGGGCTTTGAATTTTTGTTCCAACAATTACCTGGGGTTGGCTAACCACCCTCGGCTTTTACAGGCTGCCCGGCAAGCTATGGAAAAATACGGGCTGGGTCCTGCTGCGGTGCGTTCGATCGCTGGTACGATGGATTTGCATCTGGAGTTGGAAGAACGCCTGGCGCGCTTCAAAGGTGTTCAAGGCTCGATCACTTTCCAGTCTGGTTTTACCGCCAACCTGGCGACTATCCCTGCCCTGGTGGGAAAAGACGATGCCATCATTTCGGATGAATTGAATCATGCCAGCATTATCGATGGCAGCCGCCTATCGGGGGCGAAAATCATTCGCTACGCCCATTGCGACGTGGGTGATTTGCGCAGAGTATTGCAGGAACAGCGCGCCAATTACCCGCGCGCCATGGTGATCACCGATGGCGTCTTCAGCATGGATGGAGACATTGCTCCCCTGGATCAGATTTACCAGGTCACTCAGGAATTTGAAGTGATCCTGATGGTGGATGACGCCCATGGCGAGGGTGTGTTGGGGCATGGCGGGCGCGGCATTGTCGATCATTTTGGTCTGCATGGCAAAGTCGATGTGGAAATTGGCACCCTGTCGAAAGCCTTTGGGGTGGTGGGCGGCGTGGTAGCTGGCAATCCAGTCGTGGTAGAGTGGCTGCGCCAGCGTGGGCGACCTTTCTTGTTCTCCTCAGCCATGACGGTGCCCGATGTGGCGGCCTGCGTGGCGGCGCTGGATGTGTTGGAAGAATCGACTGAATTGGTCGATAAACTTTGGAGCAATGCCCGTTATTTTAAATCGGAAATGCAGAAGATGGGTTTTGACACCGGGCTGAGCTCAACGCCGATTACTCCGGTCATGTTGGGCGAGGCGCCGCTGGCGCAGGAGTTCAGCCGCGAGTTGTTCGAGCAGGGAGTTTTTGCGATGTCGATTGGCTTTCCAACCGTGCCGCGCGGCAAAGCGCGCATCCGGGTAATGATTTCGGCCGCTCATGAAACGCCAGATCTGGATCACGGCTTACAGGCCTTTCGCACTGTGGGCAAAAAGCTGGGCGTGATTGCCGGCTAGGCTCGCCGGAGCAGCGCTCGACGCCTGTCTTTGTATTTTACATTTCAGCGAATGGATCGAAAGCAGGATTGGTGCCAGACCAGGCGCAGCTTGCCCGATCGTCCAGGTTGCAAGCCAGGCCGTTCGAGCAGCGCCGCGCCAGGATGCGCGGCAGCTGGTAGGGCATCCACTCAGCAGGATAGACCAACTCTGCTTCCAGGGTTACTTCCTGCTGGACATGATGACAGAAATATATACGCATAGGTTGCCAGGTTTTTACCGCCATTAGATTTCTCCTATCGATACTTTTCTTGATTATACTCTCACAGATGGTTGAAGAATAGTGTCAGTTGTCATAGAAAAAACTGGACAAATTGCGTCTTGAAAGTGCAACAACCTCGAAAAAAGGTCTTTTTCTACCAAAATCTACTCGGAAATCGAGTTGGTAATTGACATCTGGCGCGCCTGACGTATAATGAATAAGTTATCACGGAGCGAATTCCCTCAGCCCTCAAAAAAGCTACGGGCTTTCAATCCGAGAATAGCAAATTGTAATTGCGAACCACTTTTTGAAAGGAGGTGAGATTGCACTCGAATTTTGCAAAGCAATACCAAACCTGTAAGTTCCGTACTCTGTTAATCAATCTCGAATTGGAGGAGAAAGCATGAATCGCAAATCATTATCTAACCTGGTAGGGTTATTGGTGCTGCTCAGCCTGGTGCTGGGTGCTTGTGCGCCGCAACCCGCTGCTACCCAGGTTGCCCAGCCGACCGAAGCGCCGGCTCAACCAACCCAGGCCCCTGCCCAGCCGACCGAAGCGCCGGCTCAGCCAACCACGCCCCCTGCTGCAGCCTTCGAGCCGCTCTCACTCAGCGCGCCTGACTGCGACTATGGCGGCCTGGTCAAGTCGATCGAAGCGCTGGATGAATACACCGTGCGCTTCACCATGTGTGAACCCGATCCGGCCTTCCTGTCCAAGATCGCCTTCTCGTCATTTGCTATTCAGCCACGTGAATGGTTGGAGCAAAACGGCGGCGGCGGTGAGGGCAGCCCGCTTCTGGAACGGCCTATCGGCACTGGCCCGTATGTCGTCAAAGAGTGGAAGCGCGGCGATGAACTGGTCTTCGAAGCCTTCGCTGATTACTGGGGCGACGATAAGGCCAAAACCCCGACCCTGGTCTTCCGCTGGAGTTCAGAAGCCGCTCAACGCTTGCTCGAACTGCAGTCTGGCAGCATCGACGCCATGGACAACCCCGGTCCAGATGATTTCGACACCATCAATGCGGATGCATCTTTGCAGTTGATCAACCGCCCAGCGTTGAATATCTTCTACGTTGGCATGACCAACACCTATCCGCCCTTTGACAACGAAATGGTGCGCCAGGCCATTGCAATGGCCATCGACCGCCAGCGTATTGTCGATAACTTCTACCCTGAAGGCTCTGAAGTAGCCACCCACTTCTCGCCGTGCGCCATTCCCAACGGCTGTGTCGGCGAAGAATGGTATGAATTTGACCCGGTCAAAGCCAAGGAAATGCTCGCCGAAGCTGGCTATCCCGATGGCTTCGAGACCGAACTGGCTTACCGCGATGTCGTGCGCGGCTACTTACCGCAGCCCGGCGTAGTTGCTCAGGATATCCAGGCCCAATTGAAAGAAAACCTGAACATCACCATCAGAATCAATGTGATGGAATCGGGCTCTTTCCTCGATGCGTCTGACTCGGGCTTGCTGCAAGGCCTGCACCTGCTGGGTTGGGGCGCTGACTACCCCGATCAGACCAACTTCCTGGATTACCACTTCGGCGGCGGTTCTTCCAAGCAGTTTGGCGACAAATTCGCCGACCTGGTGGATGCCCTCAAGAAGGCAGCCGCCCTGGCTGGCGATGAACTGCGCAAGCCGTTCTACGAAACCGCCAACAACCTGATCAAAAAGCACGTCCCGATGATCCCCGTGGCGCACGGTGGTTCTGCCACCGCCTACAAAGCCACGGTTGAAGGCGCTCACTCCAGCCCGCTGGGCAACGAGAACTTCTCGGTCATGAGCGTCCCCGGACAAAATACCTTCGTGTGGATGCAGAACGCTGAACCCATCTCGCTCTACTGCGCCGATGAAACCGACGGCGAGTCGCTGCGCGGCTGCGAGCAGGTCACTGAATCGCTCTACCGCTACGAAATTGGCGGCACCGCGGTTGAACCGAACCTGGCGGAAGTCTGCGAAGCCAACGAAGACCTGACTGTGTGGACCTGCACCCTGCGCAAGGGCGTCATGTTCCACGATGGCTCCATGCTGGACGCCAACGATGTGGTGTTCTCCCTGATCATCCAATGGGACCAGGCCAGCCCGTTCCACAAGGGCAATACCGGCGCCTTCTCCTACTGGAGCGGCCTGTGGGGCGCCTTCCTGAACGCTACTGAGTAATGCTCCCTTGGTGGACGCAGCGCTCATGCAGCGCAAGTTGAAGCTTTGTTAATCTTGTCCTGGGGAGAGGCGCTATTGGCGCCCTCCCCAGGCAACTGGGTTGCTTATGACTACATATATTCTTCGGCGCATCCTTTCCAGCATCCCTGTTCTGATTGGGATCCTCTTTGTTACGTTTGCATTGGGGCGATTAATCCCTGGCGATCCATGCCGGGCGATCTTAGGTGAAAAAGCTACCGAAGTCGTCTGCAACGAATTTATTCGCCGGCACGGCCTGGACAAACCCATTCCAGTGCAGTTTTCCATTTATGTCGGAGAAATCATGCGCGGCGACCTGGGCACTTCGCTCAAATATGGCAAACCGGTTACCGACCTGATCGTGGAGCGCCTGCCAACCACTTTAGAATTAAGCCTGGCGGCGATGACATTCAGTGTTCTGATCGGCATTCCGTTGGGTGTGATCTCTGCCGTAAAGCATAACTCGCTGGTCGATGTTGGCACCATGGTGCTGGCGAATATCGGCGTCTCCATGCCGGTCTTTTGGCTTGGCCTGATGCTGGCTTACGTCTTTGCGTTGTTGCTCAAAGGTACCCCGTTACAACTTCCCCCTTCGGGCCGGCTTTCGCCCGGCCTGAGCGTTCCGCCTTTCTATGAAGTTTGGGGATGGCAACTGGCAGCCGAAGGTATGGGTTTTAAACTTCTGCAATTCATCTCTCGTTTGAACACAATCAATTCTGTCTTGACCTGGCGTTGGGATATCTTCTCCGACGCGGTCAAACATTTGATCTTGCCTGCCATGGCGGTTGGAACCATCCCGCTGGCGATTATCGCCCGTATGACCCGTTCCAGTATGCTCGATGTTTTAGGGCAAGATTATGTACGCACAGCGCGCGCCAAAGGCCTGCCGCGCTTGGAAGTTATCCTCAAGCATGCTCTGCGCAATGCCTTGCTGCCTCTCGTCACCATCATCGGTCTCTCCTTAGGCAGCTTCTTGGGTGGAGCGGTGTTGACCGAGACAATATTTGGCCTGTCGGGGGTCGGGCGCGTCCTGTATGACGCCATCACTTCCCGCGATTATGGTGTGGTGCAATCGTTTACGATCGTTATTGCAGTCTTTTTCGTTATCCTGAATTTGTTGGTCGACATTTCCTATATCTACCTCGATCCAAGAGTACGATTGGAATAATATAGCCTCATGGAAGCCACATCAAACTCAAAACAAAGCAAAACACCGCAACTGAACCCAGAAGGCTTGCGTTCGGCTGAGACCGTCACCCTTTGGAAAACAGCCTGGCGCCGTCTCTTTCGTCGCAAATCGGCCATGTTTGGGCTGGGAATTTTGGTCTTTCTCTTGCTGGTTGCGATCTTCGCGCCGGTGATTGCTCCCTACGACCCGTACCAGGTATTAATCGGCATCGAACCGGTCAGAATGCGCCAGGCGCCCTGTATCCATCTTCTGGGGTGCCCCAAAGACCAGCCTCAACACCTGATGGGCATCGATGGCAACGTGCGCGACCAGTTCAGCCGCCTGATCTTTGGGGCGCGTTTGAGCTTGATGGTTGGTCTGACCACGGTTTCCTTTGCGATTGTTGTGGGTACAATTTTCGGATCGTTGGCTGGCTACCTGGGAGGCAACGTCGATAACGTCATCATGCGTATTATGGATGTCTTGTTAGCCTTTCCAACTTTACTTCTGGCAATTGCCATTGTCACCATCCTCGGGCCGGGGTTGATCAACGCCTTGATTGCTATCAGTATTGTTTCGATTCCGGCCTATGCCCGCGTGGCGCGCGCCAGTGTGCTTTCTGTGCGTGAGATGGAATTTGTTGAGGCTTCTCGCTCCTTGGGCGGCAGCACTTTATACATCCTCTTTGGACGAATTTTGCCCAACGCCCTGACGCCCCTGATTGTGCAAGGCACCCTGGGCATCGCTACTGCCATCCTGGATGCTGCAGCCCTGTCGTTCTTGGGCCTCGGCGCCCAGCCCCCCACGCCTGAGTGGGGCACCATGTTGGGGGCAGAACGCAACCAGGTCTTTACCGCTCCCCACCTGGTCTTTTATCCAGGCCTGGCGATTATGATCACCGTTCTGGCGTTCAATTTACTGGGAGACGGTTTGCGCGACGCTTTAGATCCACGCCTGGCGGCGCGCGGGGCTGAGTAATGCAGGAGATAGGTATTTTATGAGCGCCTGGCCCGGAAAGTATGTCATCGGTTTGACTGGCAATATCGCCACTGGTAAGAGCGTGGTACGTAAAATGCTCGAACACCTGGGCGCTTACGGCATCGATGCCGACGGCCTGGCGCATCGCGTGGTTGCCAAAGGTTCGCCGGGTTACCAACCGGTTGTCGAAATGTTTGGCAAATGGATTTTGGCTGAAGATGGGCAGATCGACCGCGCCAGGCTAGGGCGGATCGTATTCTCAGACCCCGAAGCCATGGCAAAACTCGAAAGCCTGGTGCATCCATTTGTCAGGCAAGCGCTGGATATCCTGGCGCGCCGCGCTCCGCACCCGGTGATTGTAATCGAAGCCATCAAGTTATTGGAAGGCGGCCTGGCTGAGCGCTGCGACAGCATATGGGTCAGCTACGCCCCCCAGGAGTTACAATTGGCGCGCTTGATGCAAAGGCGCGGCATGAGCGAAGCGCTGGCCCGCCAGCGCATTAACGCCCAGGCTTTGCAAGAGAAAAAAATCAGCGCTGCGACGGTGGTGATCCGCAACGAAGGCTCTTTTGAAGATACCTGGCAGCAGGTTTATTCGGCCTGGCAAAAGCTGTTTCCCGCCTCGGGAGAAGCCGAAACTTCGCAGGCGACAACCATTTCTGGAGCGATGAAGGTTGTGAGAGCGCGCCCGAAGGAAGCCGACGACATTGCTCGCCTGATCAACCAGTTGAGCCAGGGCAAGCGCAAGGTCAATCGCAGCGATATCATGGAAGCCTTTGGCGAGAAAGCCTATTTGCTGTTGCAAGTTGGCGCGCAAACGATGGGCCTGGCGGGCTGGCAGGTAGAAAACCTGGTGGCGCGTACAGATGATGTGTACCTGGATAGCAGTGTGCCTTTTATCGATGGGTTAGGACTGATCATGAAAGATGTAGAACGTGCCTCGCGCGAACTGGAGTGCGAAGCCTCGCTGTTGTTTTTGCCGGCAGCGATGGAGAACCAGGATGCGGTTTTTCGTTCTTTAGGATACCAGCGCCGCCAGATCAAGAACCTGGGCGTGCGGGTGTGGGAAGAGGCGGCCCAAGAGTCGATGCCTGAAGATTCGATCCTGTTATTCAAACAACTGCGCCAGGATAGGGTGTTGCGGCCTGTTTAATTCGCCGCGGGAGTATTGGACCCGTGTCTGAGTGGATCAATAACCTGGTTGCCAATCTTATCTTTATATTCGAACGTTTGGATTGGCTGAGCGTGGTAGACATCCTGTTGGTTACCACGGTTTTCTTATCGATTCTCATTCTCTTGCGCAATACACAAGCCATGGTGCTCTTGCGCGGGGCGCTGCTCTTGATGGCTTTGTTGGCCTTGTTGACCTCTCAAGAAGTGCTGCCCGCCTTTTCGTGGTTGGTTCGCACGACCTTGCCGGCGATTGTATTAGCGATCCCAGTGATTTTTGCCCCAGAAATTCGCCACGCCCTGGAACGCCTCGGGCGCGCCGGGTTGTACCAGCTTCCCGAAAAATATGCCGCTCAGGTGCGCGACGCCATCACTGCCATTGTATCCTCGTCGGCGCGCCTCTCCAGCCGCCGTCACGGCGCATTGATCGTGGTGCAGCGCCGCGACCGCCTGGATGAATATATGGAGACCGGCGTGCGCATGGAAGCGCGCGTAACCCCTGAACTGCTGCTGCAAGTCTTCTATCCCAATACCCCGTTGCATGATGGCGCGGTGATCATTGTGGGCTCACGCCTGGCAGCCGCCTCCTGCGTCATGCCCTTATCTGCCAGCGGCGTCCTGGCGCGCTCACCGGAACGGCAAATGGGGCTGCGCCACCGCGCTGCCCTGGGTATCACCGAAGTCAGCGACGCCATTTCAATTGTGGTGTCGGAAGAGACGGGCTCGATTTCGATTGTCCATGGCGGACGTATGATCCAGCATCTCGACCCCGAACGCCTGGAAAATATTCTGCGCGCTTTCTTCCAGCCGGAACAACCTGGTGGCGGTTTTTTCAGCCATCTGACGCGCTTCTTTGTCAACCGCCAACGCAATCGAGGAGATTAGTGAAATGTTGTTAGCCCCTTTGCGCTGGTTAGCCCGCAATCTCAGCACCCTTCTGTTGGCTTTCCTGTTGGCTGTGGTGGTATGGGTCACGGCGGTCATCTCGAATGACCCGAATGAGGAGGCCACTTATCGCGCCGTCACCCTGGAACGCATTGGATTAGGCTCTGATTTGCTGATGGTCAACGATATCCCCTCCCAGGTGCGGATCACCATGCGGGCGCCCCGCTCGGTCTGGGCGCAGTTGAACAGCGACCCGCGGCGCGTGCAGGCCTGGGTCGATCTGACCGGTCTTGGGTCGGGCAACCATACCTTGCCGGTCAGGGTGCGCATAGATGCCAGCCCGATCCGCCTGGTGAATATTGACCCGGATGATGTTGAAGTGACGCTGGAGCAGTTGATCAGCCGTGAATTCCAGGTGCAGTTGGTGGTGAGCGGCGAATCGCCGTTAGGATACCGTAAGGGCGAACCGCAGATCGAGCCGTTGATCGTCAATGTGAGTGGGCCAGAATCAAATGTAAATCGCGTTGTCCAGGTGCGCGCCTCGGTGGACGTGACCGGCTTTGTTGAGACCTTGCAGCGCGCCGTGGACCTGGAAGCCCTGGATGAAAATGATCAACTGGTAGAAAATGTCACCCTCATCCCCCGGGTTGCCAATGTCACCCAACCGATCAGCCTGGAAGGCGGTTTCAAAAATGTCGTCATCCGGGTGGTTACCAAGGGACAGGTAGCTAATGGCTTCCGGTTGACCAATATCCTGGTCTCGCCACCTACAATCACGCTCTTTTCATCGGACCCACAGTTGCTCGATTCGGTTCCTGGCTTTGTGGATACACTGCCGGTTGACCTGACCAACCTGAACGACGATGTTGAAATGAATGTCGGCCTGAACCTGCCCGATGGAGTCAGCATGATGCGCGTGCCCAGCGTGTTGGTGCAGGTCAGCGTCGCTGCCATTGAAGGCAGCCTGACACTGACACTGCCGGTCGAAGTGATTGGCCTGGAACCCGGGCTGGAGATCACTATCTCGCCCTCGGTTGTGGATGTGATTATCGCCGGGCCACTGAACTTGCTCGATCAACTGACCGCCGCCAGTTTTCGCGTCGTGCTCGATCTAACTGGGCTGCCCCCTGGGGTCTATCAGAAATCGCCGGTGGTGGATTTGTTTCCTGATTTCGTGCGCATCCAGACTACACTGCCAGATACGGTGGAAGTGACCATTGAAATCGCTCCCACGCCCACAGCTACCCTGGATGTGACGCTAACCCCAACGCCAACCGCCACGCCTGAACCGTGAGGAAAAATGACCAAACCCATTGTGGCCTTAGTCGGCCGGCCGAATGTCGGAAAAAGTACCTTATTTAATCGCCTGGCGGGTGAACGCCTGGCTGTGGTGGATGATGTCCCCGGGACAACCCGCGACCGCATCGCCGCAGAAGCAGATTGGAACGGGGTTGTGTTCAACATCATCGATACCGGCGGTATCGACCCCAGTGAAACCAGCTCTGCCCCGGGCAAACAGCCGCTTTCGGTTGGCTCGGCTGACTTTATCAGTGAAATCCGCATCCAGGCCGAAATTGCCATTCAACAAGCTGACGCCATTTTGCTGATTACCGACGCCAACGCCGGCGTCACACCAGCCGACCAGGAAGTGGCCCAGATTTTGCGCCGCAACCAGAGCGATCGTGATGGGCAGCCCTGGCCGCCGGTGTTTTTAGTGGTCAACAAAGCCGACAGCGCTGCCCGCCGCGAACTGGTTTACCAGTTCTATGAACTGGGTATGGGCGAGCCCTATCCCATCTCCGCCCTGCATGGCACCGGCACCGGCGATATGCTTGACGCCCTGGTGGCAGCTTTGCCCTCCGTGGGCGAAGAAAGCGATGACGACAATGTCAAAATTGCCATTGCTGGCAAGCCCAACGCTGGCAAATCCAGCTTGCTGAACTGCCTGCTCGGGCAGGAACGCGCCATTGTCAGCCCCATCCCAGGCACCACTCGCGACGCCGTTGACACCGAGATGGAGTATGAAGGCATTCCCATCACCCTGATCGATACTGCCGGTATTCGCCGGCGCGGCAAGATTGAACCCGGAGTAGAGAAATACTCTGTGCTGCGATCTCTGGCGGCGATCGAACGTTCGGATGTGGTCTTGTTGGTGGTCGATGCCCAAAGCGGCATCACTTCGCAAGATACGCATATTGCCGGCTTCATCCTGGATGCCTGGAAGAGCGCTGTGGTTTTGGTGAACAAGTGGGATGTGGTGGAGAAAGACTCCTTCACGATGGATGCGTACTCTCGCCATGTGCGTGATGCGTTGAAATTTATCGATTACGCGCCGCTTTTGTTCATCTCTGCCAAGACCGGCCAGCGCATTGATCGCGTCATGCCGCTGGCTTTGCAAGTGCAAGAAGAACGCCTGGCGCGCCTGACCACCTCGCAGATCAACCAGGTGCTGCACCAGGCTCAAGATACCCACCCCGCCCCCTCGCGCGCCGGTCGCCAGCTTAAAATGTATTATTCCACCCAGGTGCGCAGCGACCCACCTACCTTCTTGATCTACGTCAACGATCCTGAGTTGGCCCATTTCAGTTATTTGCGCTATCTCGAAAATCGCCTGCGCGAGCATTATCCTTTCATCGGCACGCCCATTCGACTGGTGCTGCGCCCGCGCAAATAAAAGCACTCTAATTTTCCTGACCTTGCCCCTTTCTCTAAGCGGGAATATAATCTTTGGCGTATGGACGAACCAGTCTGGCACCCTTCTATGACAGATGATACCCAACCGATTCGCGTTGCCGCGCCGCGCGGCTCAGGCGCAGCGCACGCCTTGTGGGATGTGTTGCAAACCATCATCCTGTCAGCGATCCTCTTCATGGGCATCAACGCTGTCACAGCGCGCATCCGGGTGGATGGTTACAGTATGGAACCCACGCTCAAAGATGGCGAGTTTGTGATGGTCAATAAATTGGCTTACTGGTGGAGAGCGCCAGAAACTGGCGACGTAATCGTCTTTCGTTACCCGCGCAGCCCAGACCAGGAATTCATCAAGCGGGTGATCGGTTTACCGGGCGATCGGGTGCAGGTTGTTGGCGGTAAGGTGTATGTCAACGAACAACTGATCGAAGAAGGCTACATCGCCGCCGCGCCGCGCTATCAAATCGACCTGACCGTCCCGCCAGACGCCCTGTTTGTGTTGGGCGATAATCGTAACCATTCTTCCGACTCGCACAATTGGGGACCGGTGCCGATGGAGTACGTGATCGGCAAAGCAGTCTTTGTCTATTGGCCGCCGCAGTTTTGGGGCGTCATCGATCAAATCACGGAGGGTTCATCATGACTGATCTCATCACCTCGATCCTGGATCGAGCCTACGCCTACCAGCAGCAGTTACCCGAGCCGCCCCCGGCGCCACAACCGCCCACCGGCGCACAGATTGCCAAATGGATCGACCATACGTTGCTGAAAGCTGAAGCCACCGCCGAACAGGTGCGTGACCTGTGCCAGGAAGCGCACCAGTATGGCTTCGCCAGCGTATGCGTCAACCCGGCTTACGTGCCCCTGGCAACCGGACTGTTGCATGATTCCACTGTGCCTGTCTGTGCAGTGGTTGGGTTTCCATTAGGTGCGGCTTTACCGACCTATAAGACCTTCGAAACCCTGGCTAATCTGGCTGCCGGAGCGGCTGAAATCGATATGGTCATTAACATTGGGGCTTTGAAAAGCCGGGCTTATGGTTTGATACTCAATGAAGTACAAGCCGTCGCCCAGGTTGCCCATAACCAGGGCGCTATTGTCAAGGTGATCTTGGAAATGGCTGCCCTCTCGGCTCAAGAAAAAATTATCGCCTGCCTGCTTTGCCAGGCTACCGGGGTGGACTTTGTCAAAACCTCCACCGGCTTTGGCGCTGGCGGAGCGACAGTCGAAGATGTGAGTTTGATGTTTCGTTTGGTTGGACCGCAAATCCAGATCAAAGCTGCCGGCGGCATTCGCGATTACCAAACCGCGCAGGCGATGATCGCCGCTGGGGCAACGCGCCTGGGTACCAGCTCTGGGGTGGAAATTGTGCAGGTCGCTTTGGGCGCCTCTGAGGATTTTGGCGCCAGGGAGGCCGGCTATGGCTGATCGAAAAAAGAACCGTTATTCGGAAAATATGTCGATGGGCGTGTGCCCAGAATGCCAGACCGGCGTGGTGCGCTTGCAGTTTATGACTTATTTTACCTATCTGAACACCGAGCTGATCACTGTCCCCAATTTTCCCGCCTGGGTTTGCGATGTGTGCGGCCGGCGTGAATACGACACCCAGGCGATCACCTGGCTGAATACCTTGCTCAACCCCGAAGCGGGCCGCCGTTCTACTCCGAGACGCAAAACAGGCCCGGCAGGTGTGGATCGTCCACTAACCTGAAACCGGGCCTGCAATCAACGCAATTAGGCCGGCGTATTCTTAGGGGATATTCAGCACCTGCCCGGCAGTCAGGTTATAAGGTTCTGCCAGCCCGTTGGCGGCAGCAATTGCCATTGGATCGACATCACCAAAATAGCAGGCAATCTTATGGATCGTGTCGCCGCCCATCACGGTGTAGGTGGTCGGGTGGGCGCGCAAGGCCCGCGCCCCGGGGAAGGGGTTTCCGGTTTGCGGGATATTCAACAGCCGCCCGGCGCTGACCACTTGCGCTGAACTCATCGTCAGGCCGTTAAGGGCCAGTAATTCGCTGGGGTTGACGTTGAAGCGCCGCGCAATGCAGTAAAAGAACTCGCCTTTTTGCAGGGTGTATGATGCTGGCACCGTCAGGACGGGTAAAACGGGCGTCGCCAGCAGGGGGCCCTGGGTGGGCAGCGGTTCCATCACCACCGGTCCGGTGGTCGGCTGTTCCACAACCACAGGCGCTGCGGTTTCGACAACCGGCGGCTGCACTAGGGCCTGTTGGGCGGTCTGGGTGGCAGACAGGATGATTGAGCCGAGCGCGTTGTCTGGCTCTGTGGTGGGTTGCTGGGCTTTAGGCTGGGTAGTTGGTTCGGGAAGGGGGCGATTACAGGCGGTCAGGCTGAGAGCCAGCAGCAAGATCCCGATCAATAGATATACCGTTTTCTTACTCATCTTTTCATCTCCTAAAATTCGGTTTTCTCCCTGCCTGACCGGCAGGCTGCGTCACCGATGCAGGGTCTGGGCATTAAGCTAGCAACTTGCAATGATGGTAGCACAAACCGTAAATAGCGTCAAGTAATTTAGCCGAAATTTCAACCTTGTCAATTATGCAGGATTGGTCGTCGCGCCGGCGAACCGAGCGCGCCGACATGCTTTATTGTTGCAAAGATCGTGCCACTTTCATCGCGCCAGGCTGGGCGCCTCTGCCTGGTTTTCTACAATTGCCTGGCGCATGCGCTCCAGGGCGGCTTGCAGGGTCGCCCGCGGGCAGGCGAAATTCAAGCGCACAAAACCTTGTCCGCCCTTTCCAAAGCTCTCGCCGTCATTCAATGCCACCCGGGCGTTGTTCAAGAAGAATTCATACGGGTTTCCTGGCAGCCCGGCCTGGCGACAATCGAGCCACGCCAGGTAGGTGGCGTCTGGCGGCCTCATTTGAATGGACGGCATGTGCTGGGGCAGGTAACCAGCCAGGAAGTCGCGATTGGCAGCCAGGTAGGTTAAAACCTGTTCCAGCCAGTCCTGCCCGTGTTGGTAAGCGGCCTGCATGGCGGTCAAGCCCATCAGGTTGACCCACGATACCAGGCCCTTTTTTGATTTCATGTAGCGCCTGCGCAGTTCGCGGTTGGGGATAATCGCCAGCGAACATTCCAGCCCGGCGATATTGTAGGTTTTGCTGGGTGCGATCAGGGTGATGCTGTGTTGGGCGATTTCGGGATGCAGCGAGGCAATCGGGATGTGCTCGACGCCCGGGAAGACCAGGTCGCAGTGAATCTCGTCTGAGCAGATCAACACATTGCGGCGCAGGCAAATTTCTGCCATGCGTTCCAGCTCGTCGCGCTTGAAAGCCTTCCCGATCGGGTTGTGCGGGTTGCACAAGATGAACATCCCGGTCTGCGGCGTCAGGCTGGCTTCGAAGGCTTCCCAATCGATGGTGTAGCTGCCGTCGGGGTGGTAGGTCAATTCCATCTCCTGGTGCAGCACCCCGGTCAGCTTGGCGGCGTGTAAAATGGGCGGGTAAACCGGCGTCTGCACCAACAGCGCCTGCTCAGGCGAGAGAAAAGCATGGCAGGCCAGGTTAAAACCCACCACCACTCCCGGTGAGAGCACGATATCTTCGGGTTCGATCGTCCAATGATAGCGCTCTGCCATGCGCTCTACGATCGTCTGGCGCAGGGCGCCTAATTGGTTAGGCAGGCCAGAAACGCCATCCGGGTAACCGAAGATGCCGTGTTCCACCCGTTCGCGCAGCGCTTGAACGACTGGTTCGGGCGATACAAAATCCATATCGGCCACCCACAGCGGCAGCACGTCCTGGTCATAGTAGCGCCATTTCAGGCTGTCGCTGGCGCGCCGGTCGATGATCTGGTCGAAATCGTAGAAGGTAGTCATAGGCTATTTTGAGCGCAGCATGCGCTGCACCGTGCGATCCATTTCGAGTTGTGACATTTCCGGGGCGGCTGGCGGCGTTGCGCCGGGTACGCCCATCAACGGCGCGGGAGCGCCCGCCGGCGGGACGCCAGGAGCGACCGTGTAATACTGCATCAGCACACGCTGTACTTCGGCGGTGGCCTTGCCGCTCCACATGCGCCGTACGCCGTCGACGGCATCTTTGGTGTTTTGAATGATGCCAATCAAGGCATGCACCGGGGCAGAGCCGGTGCCGATCACCAGCCCGGTGAAGAGCATATCGATCACCGTCAGGTTGCCTGGCAGCGGAATGCCCAGCAGGCTGAACATCTTGATCTGGACGACCAGTGCCAGTACCACGCCCAAAACAATTCCTAAAACCAAGGAAAATTTACGCTTCTGACTGATATAAGTAGGCGAGGACAAATACTCTTTCAGGCGGTCCTGCGCCATCAGCAAGCTTTCCTCCGCCGTGCGCAGCCGTACCAGGAAGGCTTCCTGGGTTTCTTGGGTTTGCTGGGGCAAGATCAGCAATTCCTTGAATTTCTCGACTTCTTTGCGCGCCCAATTGACATAATTGGAGGCCTCCGCCGGGAATTTGCTCAGGTCCAGGATGGTGCTTTCATACCAATCGAACACCATCTCCACCAGGCGTTCGACGGCGGTGGCGGCTGCCACCAGTGGCGCCAGCAGCACAGCGATTTGCATTGCGCCTTGGGTGGCTTGATCCGGATCTGAATCCTGCGCATACGCTATCCCAAAAGTCAGCGCGCTCAACGCCAGGACAAACAGAATGCTCAAAAAAGTGCGTTTCATGGATAGCCTCCTTCGGCTTTTATTGATAGTACCTGCTACACTTGATTATATGACATTTCCAAACCAAGTCAACGCGCTTTTCTTGCTCCTCGCACAGCGCCGTTCGTGATTATAATGGTGGCACCATGATCGACAACGCCGGTTCATCGTCCAGTCCCAGAGCGCAGCGCCTGCGCGCCGACCTGACCTTGCTGTTCGTATCGATCATTTGGGGCAGCGCTTTTGTGGTGCAGCGATTGGCCGTGATGGATGTCGGGGTTTTCATCTTCAACGGTCTGCGCTTTTTGATCGGCGCCCTGGTCTTGCTGCCCCTGGCTTGGCGGCTCGGAGCGCCGCAATGGAGCCGGACAGCCCGCTGGGGAATTGTGTTAGCGGGCGGGCTGATCTGGGGTGGGGCGGCCTTGCAGCAGGCCGGCCTGCGCTACACCACCGCCGGCAATGCTGGCTTTATCACCGGTCTCTACGTGGTTTTCATCCCTCTCATCCTGGCGCTGAGCGGGCGCAAACGACCGACTTTGATCGTGTGGGTCGCCTGCGGTCTGGCGGCGGTGGGGCTGTTTCTGCTCAGCACCGGCGGGCAGATGCGCGTCAACCCAGGCGATGCCCTGGAATTGGCCGGGGCGGTCTTTTGGGCGCTGCATGTCATCACGGTCGGCTGGTTGGTGCAGAAGATCCCGGTGCTGTGGCTGGCCATCGGGCAATACCTGGTGTGCGCGGCCTTCAGCCTGCTGAGCAGCCTGCTCTTCGAGCCGGTCTCAAGCGCCGGCCTGGCGCAGGGTTGGTGGACGATTCTATACACCGGCGTGCTTTCGGTGGGGGTGGGCTACACCCTGCAGGCCAAAGGGCAGGAACTGGCGCCGCCCGCTGACGCCGCCATCATCCTGAGCAGTGAAGCCATCTTCGCCGCACTGAGCGGCTGGGTTTTCCTGGGCGAACTGCTCGCCCCGCTGCAGTTGCTTGGCTGCGCCGTAATGTTGGCGGGCATGTTGTTGGCGCAAGCCCGCCCAGGCCTGGAAAGGATTGGGGCAAAGAGATGAGAAAATTGGCTTTTGTAAGCGCCCTGTGGTTGCTTCTGGCGCTGGCTTGCAACCTGCCGGTGCGCCAGGCTTCTCCCACCGGCTTGCCAGCCGCCGACTTGCGCAAAACCCTGGCGGCGCGCTCAGTGGATGCCACTGCCGGGCCGGCCCTGGCGTTGGAACGGACCGCCGTTCCGGGCGACGCCCAACATACCGCCGCCCCGGGCCAGTTTGGCAGCCTGGCTACCGCCACCCCTGGCGCTCCCCAGCCCGCTGATGGCAATCCAGGCGATTTTTTTACCTATATCACCTATCCTGGTGATACCCTGCCGTCGCTCTCCTTGCGCTTCGGCGTGCAGCCCGAGCAGATTATCGCCAATCCGCCCTTGCCCGCGAGCAGCTTACTACCGGCGGGTCAATCCCTGCAAATTCCCAACACCCTGGGGCGCCTGCTCTATCCCAGCGCCGCCCTGCCCGATGACGCCGTGGTGTACGGCCCTTCGGCGGTCGATTTCGATATTTCCGCCTATATCGAGGCCGCCGGTGGGTTTCTTGCCAGCTATTCGGAAAATTTCAACGGCGAAATCCTGACCGGCGCCCAGTCAGTGCAGCGGGTGGCGACCGAATCCTCCATCAATCCCCGCCTGCTGCTGGCGCTGCTCGAGTCGCGCTCGCGGTGGGTCTTCGGCCAGCCCGCCAACCAGACCGCCCGAGATTACCCGCTCGGCTTTCACGTGGCCAACCAGAAAGGTCTGTACCGCGAGTTGGTGATGACGGCCACCCACCTGAACATAGCCTATTATGGCTGGCGCAGCGGTGCAGAGACCCAGTTGCAATTTCGCGATGGCCGTCGCCAGCGCATCGACCCGCGCTTGAACGCCGGTTCTGTGGCAGTGCAGTCGCTGCTGGCGAAATTGAATGACCAACCGGACTGGCTGGCGGCGGTGTACGCCCCGGGCGGTTTGCTGGACGCCCACCAGGTCATGTTTGGCGATCCCTGGGCGCGCTCGGCCCATTTCGGGGCGCTCCTGCCAGACGACTCACAGCAGCCGGCCCTCGAACTGCCCTTTCAGCCCGGCGAGCGCTGGAGCCTGACCGGCGGCCCGCATCCCTCCTGGAAAACCGGCA
>JAGUYW010000033.1 GCA_020061105.1 Anaerolineales bacterium
ATTGCCTACCACCTTGAGCAGGCCGGTCAGCAGCTGCCTGCGGCAGAGCAGTATCTCAAAGGGGCGCAACAGGCGCGCCAATCGGGGGTGTTTGAGAAAGCCAGCCAGGCCTATGCCAGGGCGCTAGATTGCATGGAGGAGTTGCGCTCAGAGCGAGAAACCGCCCAGGATTTTCCTGCTGCAGCGCAGAGTGCGTGGTTCGAGGCGGCGCTTGGGAAAGGGGATATGGCGTTGGCTGGCGGGGAGTACCTGGCGGCGTTGAGCGCCTTTGAATTTTGCCGCACTGGAGGGCTGGCAGGGCAAGAAGCAAACCTGGCGTGGCGGATGGGATTGGTGCTGCCAACGCAGGGCAAGGTCAAGGAGGCGCTGGCAGGTTTGCAGCAGGTCACCCGCAACGGGCTGCCCGGCGAAACCCCAACGCAAGACCTGGCCCTGGCAAGCGTGCTGGCCTGGCTGTTATGGCGAGAGCAGCAAGGAGGAGCAGTTGGCTGGGCGCGGCAGGCGCAGCGCCTGGCTGAAACTGTCCGTGCTGCGCAAAACCAGGGCGGCGCATGGCTGGCGGCCTGGCAGGCTTGCCTGGCTGAGTTTCAGGGTCATTGGCGGGTTGCTTTGCGCGGCTTCGAGCAGGTTGGCTGCCATGCAGCGGCTGCGCTGGCGCTGCTCAATGTCGGGGCGGATTGCGAGCGCAAGGGGCAGTTTTCAAAAGCCCTGGAATACTACTGCCAGGCTGGCGAATTCTCCCGGACGCCCGCCACGCGGCTGATGGGCTGCGCAGTGATTGATATTGCAAAGGATGGCCCAAGTTCCCTGGCATACTATCTGCAAGCTGGGGTATACTGGCGAAATCAGGATCAAGAGGCCGCGCAGCGCAGCCTGGAGCAGGCCCTGACCGCGCTACCCGAAAGTGCGCCTGCCTTGCACGCCCATGGGCAAACGGCAATCCAACAAGCCATGAAAATGATCGCCAGGCAAAGCGCTGGCAGAAAGCGCTCAAAGCAGTCTGAGCGTCGCTTGCCGGCCTGGAACTGGCAGGCATACGACGATCAATTGCGGATTGGAATCAGTTTTGCATGCATCGAGCAACTCAGATAGATCTCCCAAAGATATCAGAAAAAAATTTTCGAAAGGCGCTCAGATGACAGAATCGCATCGCATACTTAAAGAGATTGGATTTTTCAGCCAACTTTCCGCCTCTGCCCTGGCTGAATTATCGAAGGCGCTCAGGCCGCGACGCCTGGCGGCGAAAGAAATTCTGTTTCGCCAGGGCGATGCAGGCGAAGAACTGGTGATCGTTGAGCGAGGCAAGGTCGCCATTTTTGTGCCAACGCCCGGAGCTTCCGACAGCGGGCAGCCGATCCGTGTTTTTCAACCGGGCGAGGTGCTGGGTGAAATGTCGCTTATCGACAACAAGCCGCGCTCCGCCAGCGCTCGCGCAGAGGAAGAAAGCGATATTTTAACCCTGGGTGGAGATGATTTTCGCCGCCTGCTCAGTCAAAACCCGGAAATGGCGACGGCGGTGATGGCAGGCTTGAATGATCGTATTCGCTACACAACCGATTTTCTTGGCCAGGTGCGCGCCTGGGTGCGGCGAGTGGCGGAAGGCAACTACCAGACGATTGGAACGCCTGAAGGAGAGCAGTTCCAGGATAATAGCATGGCAGCCTTAGCGGCCGAATTTGCCCAGATGGCGATGCGCGTTCGAGAGCGTGAGGAGACCTTACGTAAAGAAGTCGTCGCCTTGCGCATCGAAATCGACGATGTGAAACGCAAGCAAGATGCCCAAAAAATCATGGGCAGCGATTATTACCGCAACCTGAAAGAGCGCGCCCGACTGCTGCGCGAGCAGAAATAGGGCGATGACCCTTTTCAGGCAAATGAAACGACTAAAGGGTTAGACGGTCCTTGTGAATACACTAAAAGCGCCGTTATTCGACGAACTTAGCGACGATGAGTTGGTACGAGCCGCTCAAGATGGATCGCTAGATGCTTTCAACATGCTGTTCGAGCGCTATTTGCCGGTCGTAACCAGGCGTGTCAGATGCGTGGCGCCGGCCGAAGAGGTGCAAGATATTACTCAGGAAGTGTTTATTGCGGTGATACGATCTTTGAAAAATTTCCGCTTTGAAGCCAGGTTCAGCACCTGGTTGCGTACGTTGGTAAACCGCCAGGTGGCGGATTATTATCGCAACCGGGCGCGCAAAGTTCAGGCATACAGCATCGATGGCCTGGTAGATGATCCAGGTGGAGATGGTTTATTCGGTGAAGATAACTCTGATCGGCGAGATGAAGTGATCGCAATTCGACAGGCCCTAATGAAAATACCTGAGAATTATCGAGAAATCATCGTGCTGCGCTTTGTAGAAGGTTTACAGTTTGATGAGATCGCTGTCTTGCACGGCCAATCGTTAGACGCTGCCAAATCGCTCTTCCGAAGAGCGATGAAAGCGCTAACGCAACAGATTATAAGTGGTGAGGGCCATGGGTGATAACGATGCGTTGCACAATCAATACTTGGACGACCAGCTAGCAGAATTTGCCGATCAACTTTTGAAGGGGGATAAAGCCGTAACCCCTTCCAGCGATGATGCGGAACTGCGTGCGTTGCAAGAGACAGCCAAGATGCTGCAGCAGGTCGTTTCAGAGAGTGAAGCAGAAGCACCGCTTGACCCACAATCTGTGCAGCGTATTCGCCAACGCCTGGCGGCAGAGTGGCGAGCAGCGAGGTTTGGCCAACAGGTCGCAGGCGAAAAAACCACTTTCTTCCAAAAGCTGGACGATCTGAGACGTTTTTTTTCACGCAGCCCGCGTCCGGTCAGGTTTGCGTTGAGTTTCGTTATCCTGGCGGCGTTGATTGCGCTGGCGATTTTTTTCTTTCCGGAAAACAACGCTGTACATCTTCCGGGAACTGCGCTGGGGACGAAAAATTGGGGCATGGCAGCAGCCGGCGGCGTGCTGTTCCTGGCGGTGATCGGGTTGATTTGGTCTTTGCTCCGTAAGCGCTAAACATTGTTTATTGGTGGTCAGGGTAGCCCCTATTTTCGAGGCGCCTTATTCGCTGCGCATTAAATCCCGTAAAGCGTGGTAACCAATCACGTGGATGCCAGCATTGCGGACAAAATTGCGCAATTCCGCGCTGGAGAAGGCCTGGTAATCGGCAACCCGGCTAGGCCAATCGGGTGTGATGGCGCGCAGTTCGGGAGTATCGATGGAGGGGTGAATGATGAAGTGGGTAACGCCAGCCGGAATTGCAGAAAGGGCATCTTTGGCTTGCTCGATGCGTTCTGCAGGTTGGTCAAGGTGTAAGCCTGTAACCTGATCCAGCAAAGGCACGCCCTGTTCTTCCAGGCTGCTGACGAATTGAGCGGCAAAGGCAGCGGTTTCGACGTCCATCCCCAAGGCCTGGTAACCAGCCTGGTCGATGCGCGGGATCATGGGCGGTAAACGATGTTGGAGAGCGGTCTGCACATAAGCAGGGATCAGCCTGGGATGGGCAACGCTGCCCATGTGGGTGTCGATATGGCTGACATTGATTCCCGCAGCGAGGGCGCGCTCTACTTGAGCGGCGATCTCTACCTGGGCGGCAGCCGGGTCGGCTTGCTGCTGGACGGCCTCTGTGGTGCGGTGCAGGTAGCCTTCGGCATCCAGCAAGCCCGAGGCGCCATCGCGGGTGGAGATCGGCCCCCAGCGGTACGAATCCCACTCGCTGGTCAAAGTAATGTGAACGCCCATATCCACCTGGGGGTTTTGGCGGCAGTACGCGGCTGTCTGAGGAAACCAGGGACAGGGAACCATGGTGGCGCCGGATGAGATCAGTCCGAAATCCCACAGGTCTGCAAAAGCCGCCAGCGAGGCGTGGCACATCCCGATATCATCGGTGTGAATGATCACCAGACGGTCAGTGTTTTGGAAACCGAGTTTTTTGAGAATTGGGTTTGGGTTCATACATGCTCCTTTTTTAATCGATCATGGTCAGCTAAAGGTCTACTTTTTCTTCTCCATTAGACCTGGTCGCCTGTGAGTTATTGCCAGAATTGCGGTAAATGCTGGCGGTAGGTCTCCAGATAATCGTCCAGGATTTGCCGGGCAAGGTCGATATCGCCGATCACCGGATCGAGCAGCAAGCATTGCAAAGCTGCCTGGCGGTCGCCGTGCACCGCAGCATCGACGCACAGGCTTCCCACCAATAGTTCGCGCCGGCACAGTTCTGCTACGGCTTCAGGCAGGGCGCCAACAGCGACGGACTGCACCCCGGCGCCAGTCACTACGGCGGGGGTTTCCACGATCGCTCCAATAGGTAAGTTGGCAATTTGGCCAGTGTTGGGCAGGTTGACTGCCAGGTGATAGTGTTCTCCGGCGCCGGCCAGGTTGGCAATCATTTCCAGTGCGCCTTCGCTGTCTGTATCTTGCAGATGGTCAATGCTCTCAGCGCCTTTCGCCATGCGCTCGATCTGCTCCAGGCCTTGCGTGCGGCGAGCATCCCAAATATCCCAGTCGTACAGGCTGAGTTGGTATTTTTCCCACGGGCGGGTAAGCGGGTGGCTGACCCAAGGCAGGTATTCGCACAGGTGCTCATCGCCAGGAATGGGGAAAACACCAAAAGCCTGGTACACCCGGCGGGTTAGCGGCTCGAAGGCGGCGTCCATTTCCTCCCAGCGGCGGGCAAAGAGCGGGTACAGGTTGGCGCCGGTGTGGCGGTCGCGCACATCCAGCATCCAGGTGAAATGATTCAACCCGGCAGCTTGAATGGTCAGGCGATGGATGGCCTGGCGGACAACCTGGTCGCGCAGCGGGTTTTCGACCGGCGAGGAGTGGGAGCCGGTAATGCCTGGTGGAACCGAGATGTCCAGGTCATTGGCCAAAGCCATCCCAACCAGGCAGTAACCCACCAGGATCTGGTGACACAAGCCGACCACTTTGATCTTGCTGTAACGGGCGACTGCATCGCAGATGCGCGTCATAGGATTGGTGAAATTGATCAACCAGGCCTCCGGACAGGCTTTTTCCATATCCTTGACGATCTGCATCACCGGGCCGATATTGCGAGCGGCGTGGGCAAAGCCGCCCGGGCCGCCGTTTTCGGCGTAAGGCTGGCGCATACCGTAGCGCAGCGGGATTTCGTAATCCGAACGCCAGAGTGCTTCGCGCGGCGCGACTTCAATCGACAGGATTACAAATTGCGCCCCATTTAAAGCTTCTACATGATTAGTATGGGTAGAGAGTTGTACCTGCGAGTCCCACTGGCGGTTAAGACGCTGCGCCAGTTGGCCAACCAGGTGCAGCGACTGTGGGTTGTGGTCTACCAGAGCCAGTTGGCTGCCGCGCAAGCTAGGGCTGCGCAGCAAAGTTGCCAGGGTATTCAGGCCGAAGGAGGCGCTGCCAGCGCCGATGACAACGATTTTTGTGGGTAACATAGGATTGTGATATTTTCTTAATAAATGACCGCCGCAGAAAATCCTTGTGTGGGTAGTCCTGCGGCGGTCATACGATTTGATTGAGTCAGCCTGCCAGGTGTTTTAGATGGCTGGTGGGAGCGGCTCGTCGGAGACGAAACTTTCGGCGGGTTTCTTGCGTAACATAAAGAACCCTACCGCAATGGGAATGGCCACAAAAACAACGCCAATGCACAATGCGCCCAGCCCGCTGACAAGGGCTGCCATTGGGTCGCTGCTGCCGCCGATATCGATGTCAGCGCCAGGTATGAAGCTGACGAATGCCATGATAGCGCCAAAACAGATACTGAATAATCCGGGGCAACCGCATAATAAGGCGGTGACCACAGTGGCGATGATACCTGCTTGCCGGTTTTCCATAACGCATCCTCCTGAGGGGTAAGTGGGTTGAAAAAACAATACCGATAACGAGAGTATAGACCAGAAAAGTCAGTTTTGCAACCCTTAAACGGGTTTTTGCATGGCGAATCGAATATTAGGTCGTGCGTGTCAGGCCGCGTTCCAGCGTAGCCTGACACGCACACTTTCTACGAACGCAATTTTGCCCCCAGTTCCTGCTCCAGGCGGCGGATGATGCGCTGGCGTAGAGCAGTGATCTCCTTCTCAGTCAGGGTGCGGTCTGGGGCCTGGTAAGTCAGGCTGTAGGCCAGGCTTTTCTTGCCAATGCCTATTTGTTCGCCGCGATAAACATCGAAGAGAGACAGGTTGGCGAGCATCTTACCTGCAGCGGCGCGCAAAACGGATTCTACCTGGGCGGCTGGCAGAGTCTCATCGACGATCACCGCCAGGTCTTCGAGCACTGGCGGGAAAGCGGCTGCCGGTGCGGCGGTAAAGCGCACCGGGATGGCATCCAGGATTATTTTTACATCCAGGTCGACGACCAGGTGGGCTTGCTCTGCCAGTTCGTAACGCTGCTGCACCACCGGGTGCAGTTCGCCAAAGATGCCGGTCTGGTGCTCACCCACCAGCAGGCGTGCGCATTTGCCGGGGTGAAAGGAGGGGTGCTCAGCTGGCTCAAAATGTATATTCTGGATATGCAAATCTTCAAGCATCGCCGCGATAAGCCCTTTGAGATCGAAGAAATCCATGTTGCCAGAGTCAGCGCTTTGCCAGCCAGGCAAAGCGCGCGGGCCTGTCAGAGCAATCACCAGGCGGAGTTGTTCTTCGGGCAGCGGCCCTTCTTCGGAATCGAGATACACCGGGCTCATTTCGAACAAGGCCTGGCGTTGCGCAGTACGGGCGTTGCGCTCGATCACCTCCATCACGCTGGCCAGCAGACTGTGGCGCAGCACGACTCGATCTTTTGCAATCGGGTTGGCTAACTGCACATAAGGCCGGTCATCTGGGGCGTTTCCAGGCGGCAGGCGACGCGCCTCGCGCTCGGGCGAAGTCAGGCGATAGGTGGCGATTTCTTGCAAGCCGAGATTGACCAGGACGTCTCGCATCCGTTCTTCGAGTTCCAATTCCCGGTTGGTGCGCTGGGGGGGCAATTCGTCTGCCATGCGCGTCTCTGGCAAGCGCTCATAGCCGTAGATACGGGCAATCTCTTCCATCAAATCAGCCACTCCGATCAGGCCCTCGCCAATATCCAGCCGGTGATCTGGCGCTGTCACCACCAAACCATTGCCCTTCAGTTGGATGTGAAATTCCAGGCGGGTGAGCAGGTCGGCAATTTCATCGATCGGCAGATCGATGCCTAACCAACGGCGTACGTCCTGGGGGGTGATCTCTACACAGGCGAGCTGTGCAGGCAGGGCGTAATTATCAACCAGCCCCTGGCTGACGATGCCTTCAGCCCATTGGCGCATCAGTTCCAGGCAGCGTTTGACACCGCGCTCAGCCATGGCGGGATGTACCCCGCGCGAGAAGCGGTAAGAGGCCTCGGTAGACATGCGCTGCGCAGTGGCCGTGCGGCGAATGTTAATAAAATTCCAGGCAGCCCCTTCGAGCAGGATATTCTTGGTCTCTGGATGCACTTCGGACTCAGCCCCGCCCATCACGCCGGCAATCGAAAGCGCCCCGGCGGTGTCGCATACCAAAACGGTGAAATCATCCAATGTATGTTCAACATCATCCAGCGTGGTCAGCTTTTCGCCCGCTTGAGCCGTACGAGTGATGATGGTGGGAGCTTTTCCGCCGGCGCGTTGCACCAGGCTATCGTAATCGAAGGCATGCAAGGGCTCGCCGATTTCTAACATGGCGTAATTGGTGGCATCGACGATATTATTAATCGGGCGCATACCAGCCAGGCGCAGGCGGCGCTGCACCCAGTATGGGCTGGGCTTGATGTGGACATCTTTGATCAACCCCAACACAAAGCGTGGGTTAAGCTCTGGATTGGTGATCTGGACATCTGCCTGCCCCTGGATGGCAGGCCCTTCGGCCCATACCTCGAAACTGGGCGGCTGCATGGGCTGTCCGGTCAGGGCGGAGATCTCACGCGCCACGCCGAGTACATTGGTGTTGCGGGCAATATTGGGGGTGATGGCAATATCCAGAACGGCGTCGCCCATATAATCGACCAGCGGGATGCCCACCGGGGCGTCATCGTCCAGGATGATGACGCCTTCATGCTCTTCCGAGATCCCCAATTCTTTTTCGGAGCAGATCATGGAATAGGAATCGACGCCGCGGATTTTGGCGCGTTTCAGGGTGGTCAACACCTGCCCAGGTTGGTGTCCATCGAAGATCCGTGCGCCTTCGCGGGCGTAGGGTACCTTGAGCGGTTTCGAAAGAACTCCCAGTCCCTTGTAGGGATACAGGTTGGGAGCGCCGGTCAGCACAGTATGTTCTTGTTCGCCGTCAAATAGTTTGCACAACACCAGGCGGTCTGCGTTTGGGTGCGGCATTACCTCGCTAACAGATGCGACAACGATTTTATCGGGCGCCCAGGTTAGGCCTTCCATTTTTACTTCGTGCAAGTGCGGTGAATCGCTAGCATTTTCATGGATGGGCAATCCAATAATCTGCACCGCTTCAACCTCAAGCCCTGCCATGGTCAATAAATGGCACAATTCCGGCAAAGGCAGGGTGATTTCAACAAAATCTTTCAGCCAGGAGAGGGGGATTTTCATAGTTTTACTCCTAAAACTGTTCCAAAAACCTAATATCATTACCCCACAAATACCGGATATCCTCGATTTGGTGGAGCAACATGGTAATGCGTTCAGGGCCAAGCCCGAAGGCGTATCCCATGAACTTGGTCGGATCATAGCCGCCATTGGTCATTACTACCGGGTGCACCATGCCGCAGCCGAGAATCTCCAGCCAGCCGCTGCCTGAGCACACCCCACAACCAGCCCCCTGGCATAGGAAACACTCGATATCCATTTCGGCGCTGGGCTCGGTGAATGGGAAATGCGAAGCGCGGAAACGGGTGCGCACTTGCTCGCCAAACATGCGGCGGGTGAAGTCGGTCAGGGTACCTTTCAGGTCGCTCATGGTGATGTTTTTCCCGATCGCCAGCCCTTCAACCTGGTTGAACTGGGTGTCTTTGCGAGCGCTGACTTGCTCATACCGGTAGCACATACCCGGCAAAATGACTCGAATCGGTTCAGGAGCATATTTACGCATCACGTGAATCTGCCCGGGAGAGGTATGGGTGCGCAAGAGCACGCCAGGTGTGCTGGTATGGAAAGTGTCCCACATGTCGCGAGCGGGATGGTGAGCAGGAATATTGAGCAACTCAAAGTTATATTCATCGGTTTCCACCTCGGGTGATCGGAAAACCTGGAAACCCATATCGCCAAAAACGCGGTTAATCTGGCGCAAGGTTCGGGTGATGGGATGCAAACGACCGCGCACCTGGGGACGGCCTGGCAAAGTGACATCCAATCGTTCAGACTGCAACGAGCGTTCCAGGGTCTGCTGGCGCAAGCGATCGCTTTGCTGGTTAAAAGCAGCTTCAAGGGCTTGCTTGGCCTGGTTGGCACGCCGTCCAATTGCCGGACGTTCTTCTTTGGAAAGGCTGCCAAGCTGGTCGAAGGTTTTCATCAAGGACGAACTGCGCCCCAGGTGGCTCACTTTCCAGCGCTGCAAGGCGTCTTCGTCTTGAACAGCATGTAAATCGGCTAGCGCTTGCTGTTCGAGTTTTTCGATTTGTTCTAGCATACTACCTCCTTAAATTAAGCAATAAACCCGTCCCAATAAGGGACGGGAGATGTTCCCGCGGTACCACCCTTGTTGGCTGGTGAGCGCAATCGCGCTACACAGCCCACTCGCCAGACGAACAGCCGCAATGCACAAGTGCATTCAGGCGATTGTCTCCCCATGTAACGCTGGGGGCGCGTCCCAAACTACTGGATCCTGCTCAACGGCGGATTGTTCCCCTGGGAAGCTCCGGAGTGAACTTCAACCTGATTAGACCGGGCGGGGGTTTCAGTCTATGCCCCTCGCTTCCCTGGCGGCTTCTACAGGCCTACTTTTCTCCATCATCGCTTTTGATGGTTCAATTGTTCTTCTAATTATCTGCAAAAAGCCTGTGCTGTCAAGGCGCAAACTGAAGTTGTTAGCGCAAACTGAAGTTATGCGAGGCCTTCTGCGCGCACCAATACCATGCTGGCCAGCAGCGCGACCAACTGCATGATTTCGAGGTCTTTTTCTTCAAATGGCGCACCGGTACTCGAATTGACCACTTCGATCACGCCCAGCGTACGTTTTCCATAGACCAGCGGTACACAGATAATGGTGGTGGTCTGGAAACCAGCCAGTTCATCCACCGCTGGCGAAAAACGTGGCTCTTTGTTCACATCTGGCACCAACAAAGCAGTGCGGTTGGCGGCCACCCAACCGGCGATGCCCTGGCCGGCTGTCAGGCGATAGCCCTTCAAGCGCTCGCTGACTGCCCCTTCCACCTCAACAAAAACCAGCTCGCCAGTCGCCTCATCGAGTAACTGCAGGGATCCATTTTCGGAATTCACCGCCGCTAACGCAGATGTCAAAATACTTTGCACCAGGGCGATGGCGTCGCTTTGCGGGGTCACTACGCGAAGGTAATGGTGCAGGTTGCTCAAGGCGCGCACGGTGTTGCGCAAGTTCTGGATTTCCCATTGAAGGTCCTGGTTGGTAGCTTTCAACAAGGCGTTTTCATTTTGTAAAGCCCGCAGAATATTCAGGCGTGATTCCATGAAACTAACCTCCTGTCATTTTGAAGAGCCAAGGGCGAGTAATTCTTGCAAACGCGGGTGGTTGGCATAAACGCCGCGGTAAGCTGGCGGCAGCATGGCAGCGATCTGACAGACAATTTCATCAGTGTTGCGCTGCATACTTTCATTGCGGTTGTGATGATCGATTGGCGGCAGGTTAAGCGGCTCGCCAAAATGAATCGTAACACGTGACCGGCGCAAGCGCGCCAACTCTTGCCAGATTTTCTCTGTTCCAGTAATTGCGATGGGGATCACAGGCACTTTGGCCTTGTCTACCAGGTAGGCAATACCCGGTTTGGCGAGCATCATCGCGCCGGTATTGCTGCGCGTGCCCTCTGGTGCAATCCCCAACATGCCGCCCTGACGGAGATGGGCAAGCGCTTTGCGCAACGCTCCCAGATCAGCCGCCTGGCGGTCGATCCAGATGCCGCCAACGATTGAGATCAGCCAACGGAAGAGAATTCGTTTTTCGTACTTTTCAGCCACCAGTCCCGTGACATCCTGGCGATCGAGTTGCATAAAAACCAGGGCTGCATCCAGGCGCCCAAGATGGTTGGTAGCCAGGATGGCTGCTCCTTGGGCAGGGAGATTATCTATCCCAGTCGCTTCAATTCGGGCGAGCAGGTGAAAGATAACTTGGATGATAACTCGTAAAACTTTGCGCAACATTGTAACCTTTCGTCAGGGAGTTGCTCGTCGTTGGAAGGGGCAAAAACGCCGCATTGAGCTTTTTCCCTGCCTGTACGCAGCAGGTAGTATAATCTGGATATGATGAGGTATTCGGCTAACCCAGATATTGTGAAAAGAGCCTCTTTATTTTACTTCAAAGTTGTCCTGGTCGCGCTATGGATTGCCCTGTTTGCAACTGCCTGTAATGGCGGCAGCTCGGGCAAGCCGACCAGTACTGAGCCTAATGGCAGCCCGCCGGCAGAGCAAACCCCCACTGTTGCACTTACCGAGACACCTGCCGCGACTAAGGAGCCATTGGCAGCGCAGGTGAACGAGACGGGCATCAGCCTGGCAGAGTACCAGGCCGAACTGGCTATGTTCGAGGCCGCAAGCGGCGCGCTGCCCAGCCAGGATGCGAAAAATCGGGTATTGCAGGATTTAATCGACCAGGTGTTGCTGGCTCAAGGGGCAGCCGAACAAGGTTTTGTGGTTGATGCAGAGCAGGTTCAGGCACGCATCGTGCAACTCATTAACCAACTGGGAAGTGCACAAGCATTGGACGATTGGATCAGGCAGCGAGGTTATACGCAAGAGATTTTCGAGAAGTCCTTGCAGCGCAGTCTGGCCGCAGCCTGGATGCGCGATCACATTGCACAGGCTGTTCCGCTGCAAGCTGAACATGTCCATGCGCGGCAAATTTTGCTATATAATTCTGAAACAGCAAACCAGGTTCTGGCGCAGCTCCGTTCTGGCGCAGTTTTCGAGGACCTGGCGCTCCAATACGACCCGCTAACTGGCGGCGACCTGGGGTGGTTCCCCAGGGGTTATTTGCCAGAACGGGCTGTTGAACAGGCCGCTTTTGAAATGCAACCGGGAGAGATCAGCGCTGTAGTTCAATCGCTGGCCGGGTATCATATTTTACAGGTGATTGAACGCGACTCACAAAGGCTGCTCCATCCAGAAGCGCTGCTCATCTTACAAAGCCAGGCAGTTGCAGATTGGCTGGAACAGCGGCGCAGCCAGAGCACCATCCAGACCTGGGCGCCGTGAGACTGGTTGGGAAAGAGAGGCAAAGAATGGCATTACCAGGTACTCAAAAACGTTCCGGTCGTGGCGCGATGATTTGGAATATCCTGACATGTGGAACGCTGCTTGGCGTGATCTGCTTTGCCAGTGTCTTTTTGTTAATTTTTAGCAACCCGTATTCGAGTCTCAACCCATTTCCGCCGCCCACCATGCCCGGGCAGCTTGTCCTGGTGACGATAACTCCCACCTCCACATCTTTACTACCAGCTACCTGGACACCAACTTCAACAACTGAGCCAACCCCTTCGCCGACGCCGCGTCCATCCTTTACCCCGGTACCCAGCGCAACGCCTTTCACCATCGATATGCTCTTCTCGCCTACGCCCACGCCTACCCTGACGCGCCCGCCGCAGGGCTATCCCTACGAGGTGCTTAGAGGCAGCCCACTGGCAACCCAAAATATCTACCATCCAGAATTGGAGTGCGCCTGGATGGGGGTGGGGGGACAGGTGTTTGATATCAATAACGCCCCTGTGATCGGTTTGATTGTACATTTGGGCGGTAACCTGCCGGGTGTGGCCCTGCAAACGCCGTTGATGAGCCTGACCGGCGTGGCGCTCAACTATGGACCAAGTGGGTACGAGTTCCAATTGGCTGACCAACCGATTGCCTCCCGGCAATCGTTGTGGATTCAGCTATTGGACCAGCAGGCTTCTCCGGTCTCAGACAAGATATTGTTCGACACTTTCGCCGATTGTAATCGCAACCTGATTTTAGTGAACTTCAAGCGCGTGCGTTAATTACCGGGAGGTTCAATCAAGCGGCGATAGTGTTTAACGATCAGCGCGGCCGCCTGCTCAATGCGCAAGCGATTCTCAGCGCTTTGGTGCCAGCGGCTTGCGCCAGAGGGGTGTGGCAGGGGAATGATCCAACGCCCATCCACCTGTTTTTCAGTTCCAATCACTTTCTCAAGAGAAAAGCCGCTATCGTAGAATAGCCCAATCGCCAGCTTGCCGACCGGTAAAATGACCTGCGGGTTGACCAGGGCAAGTTCTTGTTCCAGATATGGACGGCACAGGCTTTGCTCAACTTTAGAAGGCGCCCGGTCGCCACTGCCAGAGCGGCTGCGCCCCGGGTAACACTTGGTTACCGATGTCATGTACTGCGTGCTGCGAAACCAGGTTTCGTCGATACCCACCGGCGCCAACCACTGAAACAGGCGCTTTCCGCTTCCGGCGTTGAAAGGCCGGCC
>JAGUYW010000083.1 GCA_020061105.1 Anaerolineales bacterium
AGGATATCCAGGTCACACGATTATCTTTCTATTTTTCGCTGAAGAAGATAACAAACAAGGAATATATGGATATGAATCTACTACTGAATTCAACCACGATAAAGTAGTACGAATATTTCGAGCTTTTTCAACTCTTTCAACCTATGTTGCTCGGAAATTTGACGATGTATGTGAATATGACATACAACTCCCGTTGCTCAGGAATACTACCCAGACAGACCTGGTTGTACCACCATACAATCCTTATCCTGCTCCTTTTTCGGATTCTTACGATGATATTGATGTGAATCCCTATCCTTACCCATAGCTAACCATAATATGGTTTTCAACGAGGCATGTTGGATTTTACTAAAATCACCTAATTTGTTACATATTGATTGATAACTCAGAGTGGAGATAGAAAGAAGATGAATAAATTTCCTCATCTGGCAATAATTATGATTTTTCTCGTTGCATGCGGAATTGCAAATGTAACACCTACTGAATCACCAGCCCCAGAACCATCCTCAAACTCAGTTCCTACTTCGACTGAGAAAGTGGTCACGGCAACTCCTACACTAACAGCCACACCCATAATTTCCTCGTCTCCAGTGAGTCCTAACATTACTACAGAAACCCTGACAGTGGCAGTTTACCCAACAATTCAACCGCATATAGATGAACAGTTGGGCGAATTGTTTGAAACCATATTTTCTATACCTGTAGGTAAGGGTAACATTATTCAGTACGAGATGGGAGGCGATGCAGTTACTGGACCAAATGCAATTGCAGTTCTACCAGATAACAGTTTGATCATAGCAGATCTTGCTAGTGATCGATTATTGCACTATACCATGACGGGAAAATTACTAGATACTATTGAACTTCACGATCTGGGAATTAATAATGCAGCAGATCTACGCACAAAAGGGGATGACTTGTTATTACTTGAAAATGGATCGGGTCCTGACCCACAGCGATATTGGGTCCGTCACTTATCTCTGGATGGTAAACTCATTGCCAGCGATGAGATCCCTTCTGGCTATCACATTGAAGATGAATTGGCAGGTATTGCAGTTGATTGTGATGGTAGTGTTTTGTTGGAATTAGAAGGCGGATCTAAGTTGTTTCGTTTAGCGGACATTCAGATACGGCCAAGTAATATTTATTCTGATCCAGGGGAGTATTTATGTAACAATAAAATTTATCGCGTAGACAAATCCACATCGATTATCGCTGGCGATGTAATATATTCGACGCGATTGACTTCCCAATATGGCGGTTTTAGACTTCTAAATGTATTCCAAGATGGTAGTCTTTATGTGATACGAGAAGATGTTGTCAACAATCAAGCTATCCAAGTTGACCAAACTTTACACTATATCAGCGGATTAGGCACCGTTCAAGGCATGGCGCGCATACCTCTATCTGAATTCTATTATTCTGTTATGCGTAGTATGGCTATCGGCCCGAACGGAGAAGTTTTTGTTTTATTGCCAAAGCCGGATTCAATCGACGTCATTCGCCTGAATTTTCACCCGGAATTAGGGCCTCTCATTCCGGGTGCTGCAATTCCACAAATTACGATCTGTTCGAATAGCCCATAAAATTATTCGAGGCTTGCGATAGTCACGATCATGATTGGAGTGGTTGCAGTTTGAGAAACGGGAGGCAAGGGTGTTTCCTCCCGGGTAACAAGTTTGAATCAAGCCAGACTCTTCAGCAAATTGCCGAGTTTGTCGGGCAAGTCGTTGTTGGAACTGATGATTAGATGGGGGAAAAGCCGCTTGAGTTTTGTGATCAGCTCACTGTCATCGCCCAGGTAAATGCCGATGTCCGTAATCGAGGCGCGTTCCAGGCGGCGGATGTGCGCCTGGCTGAGTGTCAGGTGTTATCTTTTTTTGATTTGAATCGCTTTCCTGTAACATCACAGGTAAGATATTGTTGACAATTTCTGTCCGAAAATGTATACTGGGATTTCTCTAATCATCCCTGGAATGCAAACAGCCGCCGGAAGGTCAACAGCCATGCAATCTCAACCCAATCAACTTTCAACCGCCCCAACCCCCTTCTCCATCCACCCGGCTACCCAGGTCGGGATGGTCTCGCTCACCGTTAGCGACCTGGAACGCCAGGTTGCGTTCTACCAGCAGGCGCTCGGTTTGGCGTTGCATTGGCGCCGTGACGGACGCGCCGGGCTGGGTGCTGGGGGGCGCGATTTTCTGGAACTGGTCGAAGAAGCAGGCGCTCGCCGCTACCGGCGGGTGACGGGACTGTATCATTTTGCGCTGCTTTACCCAGACCGGCGGGCGCTGGCTGTGGCATTGGCGCGCCTGTTTGCGCTGCGTTACCCCAACGCTCCAACCGACCACATCCTGACCAAAACCACCTACCTGGACGACCCGGAAGGCAACGGCATCGAGTTGTACTGCGAATCCCCGGAAGACGGATCCTGGTCGATGCAGGACGGCGATTTCAGCGCCCGCCGCGCCGATGGAAGCTGGAGCAACGGGCGCGAGGCGCTGGATGTGCAGGCGCTCTTAGCCCTGCTGGATGGCGATACCCGCCTGGATGAAAATGTTGCCCCCGAGACCCGCCTGGGTCATATCCACCTGCATGTGCGCAATCTGGATGAGGCAGTGGGCTTTTACCATGGCGTGTTGGGCTTCGATGTGATGGGCCAGGCCAACGCCATGCGGGCAGCCTTTGTTTCAGCGGGCGGCTACCACCACCACATCGGTTTGAACACCTGGCAAGGCGAAGGCGCCCCCCCGCCTGGGGAAGACGCCTTAGGATTGCGTTATTTCAGCGTGCAATTGCCCGACCAGCCTGCCCTCGATGAAGTCATTGCCCGGGTACACGCCGCAAAGTACCCCGCCAGCCAGCGGGAAGACGGCCTGTTCTTGCGCGACCCCTCCCAAAACGGTGTGCTCCTGACCTGCTGATCGGGCTGCGCCGGGCTGAAAGCCGCCCTTCTACGGGCGAATCTCAGTTCACCAACGGGCGTGGTGTTCTTCGGCAAAGCCGATCAGATCTTTGATCTGCACTACCTCGCCGTCATCGGCGATCACCTGCCCGTGATAGCGCCCGAACATCTGGTGCACCTGGCTGAAGATCACCTTCAAATCGGTCTGCGCCATGCGATCGACAAAGGGCACGAATTCTAGCGAAAGCCGGCCTTGTGTGTCGCTGAACTTCCAGGGTTTCTTGTAATCGCTTGAGTCGTAATCGAAGCTGACCTGTTCCAGCTTGTGCACCCGCCCATCCAACACCAGGCAGTTCTCGCCCGCCGCCGAAAGATCGCCAAACCCGCAGCCCATGTTCAGCCCAAGCGTGCGCCCGTCGGGCAAAAAGCCCGAGGCGCTGGCCCAGTTCCAGAAGCTCTGGTAAGCCCACACCCCGCGCCCCCAATCCAACGACCCCAGGCAGTTGGCCAGGTCGAGGGTTTCCTGGTCAGCGCCATATTGGATCGTTCCTTCGGCGGGCAGGCAGTTGATCTTGCGGTTGTAGTAAAAGCGTTTTCCCTCGATCGGGATCACAATCGTCATCGACTCGTGCTCGGGCGGGCAGGCCAGGCTGAGCTCGGCCTGGATGCCGCGCCCTTCGTGAAAGGCCGGCCAATCGACCGAAAGCTCCCGCCTACCTGGGCGCACCCGAAAATCGAGCCGCACGCCTTTGCCAGAAAAATGCGAGTCGCCCTGGGTGCTGTTGCGCGGCAGGGTAATGCCGCGCCCCAGCGGGATCACCAGCCCTTCTTCGTGCAGATCGCCGCTGGCGAAATCGATCGTGTACACGAAAATATTGCCGGCGTAGCCCAGGTCGGCGATGGTGGCGGAGAAGAAGCGCCTGGGGGTGAAGACGGCGTAATAATCCCAACGTTTGATGCGAAAGCGCTGAAAGGGGCGCTTCCAAAACGGGTAGAATGCGGCCTGTTCCAGGTTGCAATCCAGCAGCGGTTGGCGAGACCAGCCTACTTGGGCCAGTTCGCCGCGGGCATTCAATAACGGGCCAGTTTGAAGTATTTCGGTCTGCATAGCCTCTCCTTCACAAATGCGTTTAACTAAGCCGGGGCGGGAAAAAGCGAACGCTTCAATTATAATATGTGAAATCTTCCTCAAACAGACGAAAAGGCCGAAAGATTAAGCTGCGGGGTTGCGATGCATCTGGGTTTGATGCCTTGCACCTGTCACGTAAAATGATCATGAATCAAAAAAAGGAACAGAGGATGGGCAATCACCACAAATCCGCAAAACGTTCTGTTTGGTTACTGGGGGTCCTGCTGCTCGCTTTCCAGGCGGCTTGCGGCGGCGCCAGCCCCACTGCTGCAACCGCCTTGCCGCCGACCACTGCCCCGCTTGCGACTGCATCTTCAACGCCGGTGATCGCGCTGCTTACACAACCTGTCCTGGTTGAGGCTTTCACCGCCTCCCCAACGAACGATCTCGCCTCGCCAACACAGCCACCCCAAACGTTGCCGCCAGTGGAATCTACCGCCACGCAGCCTGCTCTAGCCAGTACGCCCTCGTTGGAGACTCCAGCAGCCAGCCTGACCCCCACGGCGACGCCGGTAGAGATTTGCCAGCCGGCCTCAGGTTTTGCCTGGGCCTATACTTATGGCGAGAGCGCTTTCAACCTGGTGGAAAGCATCTTTCTGCCTGAAGATGGGGATGTGATCTTTATCGGCTCGGGGGGCGGCTTTGTACCGGGCTATTACACCATCTGGGCTATCCGCATGAACCCAGACGGCCGCGTTGCCTGGCAAAAGGCTTACCAGAATGCGCCTGGCAACCCAACCGGGGTCGCCAGCCAGGTGCTGCCAGGCCAAATCGTCATTTCGGATACCAACCGGGCGTTCGCCATTTCCGAGCAGGACGGTTCGATCATCTGGCAGCGGGCTGCCAGGCAGCCGCTCAACGCCATCGATATGCCCGATGGCGGGTTTGCCCTGGTGGGAGAGAATTGGGCGACGAAATTCGACACTAGCGGCAAGCAGGTCTGGCAATTTTCGCTGGCTAACAGTTATTGGTCGTTCCCCAGCCCCAAGAGCGAGTTCTACTTCGCGCGCCTGTTTCTGTATGCGGAGACCACCTCGGTCTATATGCCGATCTACACGGATATCGAAGTGTTGAAATTCAACGCCGAAGGAAAACTGGCCTGGCAGAGAACATATGGCAGAACGTTTGGCGATGATGAAGAGCTGAGCGCCATGCTGCCCACCCAGGACGGCGGCCTCTTGTTGGCGGGCATGCATAACGGCCCGGGTGAATTCCTGGAAAGAGATATTTGGGTTCTGAAGTTGAGCGCCGGCGGCAGCATCTCCTGGCAAACCACCTTATCCGGAAAGTGGTTTGATCAAGTCTATCACCTGGCCCAAACGCCCACCGGTGAGTACCTGCTGGCTGGCACGACAGAAACGATCCTGGGCGAGCCAGAAGCGCTGGTGGTCAAACTCAGGTCGAATGGGGCAGTGGCCTGGCAGAAAACGCTTTCGCAGTATGGCAGGGTGGATGCTCTCATCGGGTTAAAAGACGGCGGGACTCTGGTTTCACTGGCCGATGACCCGATGTTGGTGCGCCTGGATCGTTCCGGCAACCTGGTATGGGATAAAACCTATCGTTGGGGAATTTATCTCGATCACCTGGCAGCTTTTGGCGATGGATTGTTGGCGAGCGGCAGGGGCTATGGACAGGCGCTCATGGCTTTGCTCGACGACGACGGCGCGCCGAGCGGCGCAATTGAGGTGAAAAACAGCAACCTGGGCGTCAGTTCGACCTTGGGAGGCCGGCCAAACCAAAAACTGGAGTTTTCTCAAACCCAGTTCGAACTGATGGCGCCAAAAATAGTGGTTGTGGAAGTGGATTTGCCGCCGGCGCCCTGGCGCCTGGCGCAGGGCGGGCTGCAGGTGGTTCCTACCCGCACGCCCACGGCGACGCCAGTGGTCACCCCCTCGCCCACACCGCCGCCTTATACCCGTTCGCTCTACCTGACCACGCCGCCGATGAACGGCGAAGATGTGCTGGCGGTGCAGGTGCGCCTGCGCGATTTGGGCTACAGCGAAGTGGGCGAGCCGGACGGTATTTTCGGCGCCATGACCGACCTGGCGGTGCGCAACTTCCAACGGCGCAACCGCCTGGAGGCGGATGGCGTGGTTGGCCCGCAAACCTGGCAGCGCCTGTTCAGCCCGCAGGCTGTGCGCAAATGATGAGACCAACCTGAGACTTGGCCTGAGCAGCAGCCCGTGGGTTATAATCGATGGGGAAGATCATTTTGTACAAGGAGTTTGAATGAAAGAAAATTTGAAATCAACCGGAACTGCCGCCCTGCAACCCCCGGGGCCTTCCGGATCTTCCATCCTGGGAAATATCCTGGATATGCGCCGCCAGGAAACGCTGGAGTATTACCGCAGCCTGTACCAACAATACGGCGGCATTGTGCGCATGAAACTCGGCCCGATGAATGCCTATCTGCTCACCCAACCCGATCATATCCAGCATGTATTGGTGAAAAACATCAAAAATTATTCCAAGGGCCTGGGCTATGACGGCCTGCGCTTGCTGATGGGGCAAGGCCTGGTGACCAGCGAGGGCGATTTGTGGCGCCAGCAGCGCCGCGTGATGCAGCCGCACTTCACCCCGCGCGCCATTGAGAAGTTCACCGAGATGATGGCGCAGATCACGCAGCGGTTGCTCGAACGCTGGCAACCCCTGGCGCAGCAGCAAGCCGCCATTGACATGGACAAAGAGATGATGCGCCTGACGATGAGCATTATCGGCGAAGCCATGTTCAGCATCGATCTGAGCGAAGACGCGGTTGAAATTGGGCAGTCGTTCCAGTATGTCTTCGGCTTTATCGCCGAATATTCGATCAACCCGATGGCGTTGCCCTTAGCCATCCCGACCCCCAAGAACCGCCGCTTCAAAGCCGCCATGCGCCAGATCTACCAGTTCGTCGCCGAGCAGATCGAAATTGGTCGCCAGAACCCCGAGCGCCATAACATGCTCTCGATTTTACTCAATACCTGCGATGAGGAAACCGGGCAGCAGATGGATGCCGTGCAATTGCGCGACGAAGTGATCACCCTGTTCTTTGCCGGCTTCGAGACCACCGCTCGCACCCTGACCTGGAGCTGGTATTTGCTGGCGCGCCACCCGCACGCCATGCAAAAGCTGGCCGCGGAAGCCGAACAGGTATTGGCCGGGCGCCTGCCCACCGTGGAAGACTTGCACCGCCTGGAGTATACTCGCGCTGTGGTGGATGAAACCTTGCGCTTGTACCCGCCTACCGGGCTGTTGGCGCGCCAGAATATCGAAGAAGATAGGATCGATGGCTATGTGATTCCCGCCAAATCGATGATTATCCTCAGCCCCTATATCACCCATCGCCTGCCGGATGTGTGGGAGAAACCGGATGATTTCATCCCCGAGCGTTTCCTGGAAGGCGGGGCGCAATATCCCAAGCATGCCTACCTGCCCTTCGGCGGCGGGCCGCGCGTCTGCCTGGGCAACAGCTTTGCTTTGCTGGAAATGGTCCTGGCATTGGCAATGGCAGCGCCGCGTTTCAAGCTTGATCTGCTCGATCATGACCCGGTCGGTTTCGAATTTAAGGGCACCACCCGCCCGGTCAAGGATATCTTAATGAAAATTGAACTGCGAAACTAGCGCTTGTGTTGGAGCCAGTGATTGGCGGTTGATGCCTGTATGGAGTAGTATATAATCATACTGAGAACAAGGAAACGGGTATGCTTGATCAGTATCTGACATCTGGAACCAGGGCCAGCATCATGTTGGTGGATGATATTCCAGAAAACCTGCGTTTGCTCACTCGTTATTTAGGTTCTCATTACAATGTGCGCCCATTTCAATCGGGCGCCCAGGCGCTCCAGGACGCCAGCGCCAATCCGCCCGACCTGATTTTGCTGGATATCATGATGCCGGGAATGAACGGCTTCGAAGTTCTCGAAGCCCTGAAAGCTGAGCCGCGTTTGCAAGAAATCCCGGTCATTCTTATTAGCGCTTTGGATGATATCGACACCAAGGTGCGCGCCTTCGAGTGCGGTGGGGTTGATTATGTCTCCAAGCCTTTCCAGGAAGAAGAAGTACTGGCGCGCATCCGTACTCACCTGGCGCTGCGCGACTTGCGCCAACGGCTTCAAATTGCCAACCAAGGGTTGTCATTGCAGTTGAATGAACTGCATGACCGCAACATGGAATTGGATGCTTTTGCGCATACCGTGGCTCATGATCTCAAAAACCCACTGGCGACCATTGTCATGGCAGCGCACATTCTGATGGAGAGCGTTGGTACAATCTCGCCGGAGCAAGCCCAGCAAGAATTGAGCCGCGTCATCGCCATCTCTGCCAAGATGGATCGCATCCTGGAAGGGTTAATGCTGTTGTTTGGCCTGCGCAGCCAGGAGCCCGAGTTAGAGTTGGTCAATATGGGCGCAATCGTCAACGAAGCTTTGCAAAGCCTGGAGTTGCTGGTAGAGCGGTACCAGGCGCAGATCGTTACGCCGGAAAGCTGGCCCGCCGGGCTGGGGTACGCCCCCTGGCTGGAAGAGGTGTGGGTAAACTATATCAGTAACGCCATCAAATACGGGGGACGACCGCAGGAAAGAATTCCTCCCCAAATTGAGTTGGGCTTTGATCATGACGCTGACTCGCAGCAGAGTTACATCCAGTATTGGGTGCGCGATCATGGCGCCGGCCTGACCCACAGCCAACAGCAGCAGTTATTTACGCCTTTCGAACGCCTTCACAAAGCCGGGTTGGAGGGGCATGGGTTGGGGTTGTCGATCGTGCGGCGGATCGTGAACAAAATGGGCGGGCAGGTGGGGGTCGAAAGCGCTCCAGGCCAGGGCAGCCGGTTCTATTTCACGCTGTTAAAGGGCGATTGACTGGGGGCGTGTGCATGCGCTTTTCTGAGAAGGAAGATCGAAGATGATTTACGAATACGAGATCCACGGCGTCCCGCTGCGTACCGGCGACCTGATTTGCACCACCGACGGCGCTCCCGACCTGCTGCCGGGCGAGTTCTGGCGCCTGATCGGGTTGCTGCTGCCGGGCGATGTCGACCACGTGGTCATCTATCTTGGGCCGGGCGGGCGCTGCGCCGAATCGAGCGGGCGCGGCGTGATTACCTTCGAAGTGAGCGATGGCTGCTGGCAGTGTGAAAAACTTATCCTGGAGCGCGGCTTGCTGGTCGATACCTTCTATGGCGTGGTATATCCCCTGCAAGGCCTGGGACTATCTGGTGAAGAAGAAAGGCGCATCCGGGAAGATATCGCCGCCTACTGCCTGGCGCAGGTTGGCAAGCCGTATAACCTCAACTTCCTGGACGCCGAGCGTGAAGACGCCTTCTACTGCACCCAATTAGCCTACAAAGCTTACCAGCGGCACGGCATCAATCTGAACACCGGGCTGGATATGAGCAACCTGCCGGGTTCGGATCTGATCATCTTTCCACAAGAAATTTGGAACGGCTTTCCACACCGGCGCGCAGCGGCTGACCAGGAAGTCCCAGAAAAGTAAAAAAAAACCAGGCGTATCTTGCTTGCGCCTGGTGAGGTGGGGGCGGTGTATAAACTGCTTTTTAGAGATCTTTTTCTTGAATTTCGATCAGGCGCTGCAACTCGGCGCTGAGTTTTTCATCCAGGGTTTGCGGTTGGTGAGTAGCCAGGATCTGGCGCGCCTTGGCCAGCGCCCAATCGGCGGCGCCATCGCGCAGGGTTTCCCACTCGTTATACGGGCGGCGATCCATAAAGAGCGGGACGAAAATTTCACGCATGTGGCGCAAGGTGTGCCTTTGGTTCAGGAAGTTGCCGCCCGGGCCGACGGCGCGGATGGCGTCCAGCGCCAGGGTCTCCTCGTTGACCGGAATGCCCTGCATCATCTTGTGGATGATGTTGTAGATTTCGCAGTCCATCAGCATCTCGGCGTACGACCAGATGCGGCTGCCATGTAAGAAACCGACCCCCAGCAGCATATCGGACATCACGATGCATGACATCAGCGTCGAAAGGCTGCCATCCACTCCGGCCTGCCAGTTGGGTTCTTTGGCGCCGGTGGCGAACGAGCCCATCGAAAGCGGCACATTGTAAAAATCGGCCAGCACATTGGTGGCGGCGCCGAACAGGTAATCTTCCGGACCGCCGCCGGTGTAAGCGCCGGTGCGCAGATCGGAGGCGGTTTGGGCGGCGGCGTAGAACACCGGCGCGCCGGGATAGGCCAGTTGGATCAGCGCCAGGGCTGAGATCACCTCGGCGTTGCCGACCGCCAGCGTGCCCGCCAG
>JAGUYW010000019.1 GCA_020061105.1 Anaerolineales bacterium
CGGCGCCCTGGCGCTCGAAGCGCGCCGGCAGGCCGGCCGATTGGCTGATCTCGCGGCACAGCATTTCCAGGGCTGGCGCCAGGCCGAGGTCTTCCAGGTAAATCGGGCGCAAGGCGCGGATCATGCGGCGCAGGTTGTCGATGGATTGCTCGGTCAGGCTGGCGATCTCTTGCAGGGCATCCACCCCGGCGTCGTTTTGGGCGGCTAGCTGTGAAAGCTGGGCGCGCTGCTTGAGGGCGATCAGGCTCTGGATGGAGTCGTCGTGCAGTTCGCGCGCCAGGCGCAGGCGTTCTTCTTCCTGGGCGGCGGTGATGGCGCCGATGTAACCGTGCAGGCTTTTCTGGGCGACTTGCAGACGGGAGGCCATATGGCCCAGTTCGTTTTGCAGCTGGCGAATCTCCTCGATGCCCCCCACCGGTTCCTGGATGGCGTCGAAATTACCCCACGCCAGGCGCGCCGCCTGGGCGGCCAGTTTTTGCAGCGGCTCGATGATCTGGCGGTAGCCAAACCACAGCGCCAGGATGGCCAGCGCCAGGGCGGGCGCCATCACCAGCGGTGTGAGCTGCGAAAGGCGCAAGGTGGGCGAGGCCACCATCTCCCACGGCTCCTGAAAGACCAACGCCCAACCGAGCGGGGCGACCGGGCTGTAGGCCGCCACCAGTTCCTGGCGGTTGACGGTGATGTAAAGGGCGCCGCTCAGCCCGGACAAAGCTTGCTCCACGCCGGGGTAGTCCCCGGCGGGTAGGGTGGCTTCGCCCTGGCTGGCGCTCTGGTAGAGCAGGCGGCGATCGGCGTCCACCAGGACGAAGGAGGCGTAATGCCCGGCGGCGGTGTGGGCGTCGAGGCCGGGCTGGTCGAGCAGGGCGTTTTGCAGGGTGTGGCGGGCCATTTCAGCCGCCGAAAAGGCCCCGGCGGCAATCCACTGGCCATCGGGAGAGATCGCCAATGCCAGCACGATGGCTTCGCCGCTTTCGGGGTCTGAAAAGGCGTTGGATATCAGATGTGGCGCTGCGCCATTGGCGAGGGAGTGGGCGATCAACTCGCTGGCAGGTTGCGCCAGGGCTGCCCACAGGGATGGGTTTCCGCTGGCTTCCAGCAGCGCACCGCTGGAATCAAAGAATGCCAGCCCTCCGTCGAATTCGAGTTCCAGGAACTGCGAGGCTTTCAGCAGAGCGGGTAGGTCGCTGTCCTGAGCGCGGTTTGCCAGCAGCGCCAGGCTGCGCACGGCGTACAGGCGGTGGTTGATCTGTTCTTCGAGGGCAGCAGCAGCGGTGCGCACGGCGCGCTCATCGCGCTCGCCTACCATACTGCGCATAGCATTCTGGTGCACCAACTGGCTGCCGAAGGCCGCTGCCAGCACCAGAGCGGTCAAAGGCAGGATGGTGACCAACAGCATCTGCCAGGGCAGGCTGCGCCAGGTCAGCCGGGTCAGCGGCGAACGGCGCGCCCGCCCGTTGGAGTCATTCTTCGCTAATGGCGCCGGCATGCTGCGAGATCCAACCCAGCGATACTGCTCGCATGACCGCTTCGGTGCGGCTGCTGGCTTGCAGCTTGGCGAAGATGTGCGCCAGGTGGCCTTGCACGGTGCGGTCGCTGATCTTCAGTTGGACGGCGATGGCTTTGTTGGTGAAGCCGCGCGCCGCCAGGCTGAGCACTTCCATTTCGCGAGCGGTCAGCTCTTCGACAGCGGCCTTGGGTGGGCCGCTGAACATGTGGGCCATCAGTTTTTGGGTGATCACGGCATCCAGCACCGATTTGCCCTGCCGGACGTCCCGCACTGCCCGGATCAATTCCTCAGGCGCGGCGGTTTTGAGCACATAGCCGTTCGCCCCAGCCTGCAGCACCGCCAGCACATACGGGTCGTCGTCGTAGGCGGTCAAGATCAGCACACCCACCTGGGGAGCATAGGCGCGCACCCAGCGCGTCACTTCGATGCCGCTGGCTTTGGGCATTTGAATATCCAGCACCGCCACATCGGGCTGGTGTTGGCTGATCAGGGCCTGGGCGGTTTCGCCGTCGCTGGCCTCGGCCACAACCTGGATATCGCCGGAGTGCTCCAAGAGCTGGCGGATGCCGGCCCGCACCACGGCGTGGTCATCGGCTAAGAGTACGCGAATTAGAGAAGGGGGGTGAGACATGAGTTAAAGTATAACACGCCAGCCAGGGTAGGGAGAACAGCCTTAAACGCCAAGGCGCGAAGGCCGCAAAGGGATTAAAGACTCTCTTCCAGGTAGGGGAAGGCGAACCAGACGATTCCCAACCCGAAGAACAGGCCGCTTAGCAGGCGCATGAGCGAGTTGAAGGAGCCCCAGGCGTCACCGGCGTAAAAACTCTCGGGCAGGGCGACCTGGGTGAACGCCGCCAGCCAGGCATTGTCCTGGCGAAAGCCCTGCCCGATCCCGGCCAGGTCGCTGACGAAGTGGCTGGCGCCGTCCAGCGCCATAGGCAGCAGCAGCAAGGCCAGCCCCCACCACGGCAGGCGTCCCAGGCGGCGGCGCAGCGGGTACCACAACAGGCCGAACAGCCAGGCGCTGGTATACATCCAGACCATGCGGTCCGACCAGGCCACCTTCCAGCCCAATTCAGGGCTGCCGGTGAACTGGCGCAAGATCAATGGGTTAGCGGTAGTCTGCCAGGCCTCGTGTACCTGCGCCAGAGAAACCGTCAGCGTTGGCCCGAAGAGGAAGAACGAGCGCTCGGGCAATTGGTGGCACAGCCAGGAATAGACAAAATAGATCGCTTTGGCGGGCCCCGTCCAGCCCCAGTGCATGAAGACGGGCGCCAGGAAAGGCAGCCAGACATAGACTCCGGCGCCCACGCCGAACAGAATAACCCAGAGATGTAAGCGGCTGGTTTTTTGCATCACGCCTGCGGCTTATTTGATCTGCAAACGGATGTCTTCTTTGTAATCTAAACCGTCCTTGCGCACATAGACGGTCATCTTCCAATTGCCGCTCATGCTGAAATTCGTGCGGATGGCGTAACGCCCGGGGCTTTGTTCGGTCGCCGGGCCGCTCATCGTCATCCCAGTCATATCGGTGTGGTCGACCGAAACATCCACCCGCCCACCCTCGAGCGGTCTACCTTGGGAGTCAGTGATCAGCAGGGTCAAGGTCACATCGCCCATTGCCGCCGGGTTTGGATCGCTGGCGACCTGGATGTTGACCGGTTGAGCATCGGGCCGGTTCGCGGCGGCGCTGCTGCAAGCTGCCAGCATAAACGATAAGGCCAGCAGCGTAATGGTGAATAGAAAGCTCTTTCTCATGTTCATACGATTTCTCTCCTTTGATAAGCCTGGACGGGTTATTCAACCACTTCAATCATCAACATCAAGCCGCCCGGCTCGACATTATCATTGGTGGTGTGGTGCAGGATGTGGCAGTGCAGCATCCACTTGCCCGGTTCCTGAGCGGTGAACTCGATGTCATAGCGTTCTCCCGGCGCCACGCTGACGGTATCCTTGGTCAACTGAGCGATTTCTGGGACGGGGTGTCCATCGGTGGCGACGATCTTGAACGGCGCGCCGTGCAGGTGCATAGGGTGGATGAACTGGCCAATGGCGATGAAACGCAAGCGCACGCGCTGGCCAACCTTTACAGTGATCGTTTCTGTGGCTGGGAATGCCTTACCGTTGATGGTGAAATAATTCGGTTCCATGCCAGCCATGGGCATGGCGGCGTAGGTATACCCATCCCTGACCAGCCACTCCGACAGCATCAGGACGACGTCAAGGTCGACGGGCGGTCCTGGCTCTTTGGGGTCGATGATCAGCGGGGCGTACAGCCCGGCAGAGACCTGGATATCGCCTTCATAATGGGAGTGGTACATGAAGGTGCCAGCCGGTTTGGCAATGAACTCATAAGTGAAGGTTTCGCCAGGCTGGATCGGATCCTGGGTGACCCCTGGTACGCCGTCCATAGCGTTCGGCACATCCACGCCGTGCCAGTGCACCGTGGTGGGGGCGTCCAGTTCGTTCTTGACCAAAATGCGCACCTGGTCACCCTCGGTCACGCGGATCAACGGGCCAGGCACAACGCCGTTATAAGTCCAGGCGATCACGGTCACATCATCAAGGATCGACCACTGCACCGCTCGGGTTGTCAACTCAAATACTTTGACCCCATCTTCCAGGTGATAATCCAGCGGTTGCCCGCCTCTTTCGGCGTTGGCGGGCTGCACATTGCTACCGCTGATAGGCGCCATCATGTGGGCAGCCTCCGGGTTGGTGTGCACCATTTGACCGGGGGTGGGGGTGACTTGAATTTGCCCGCCTGAGGTGTTCGGTTGTGAGGTTTGCGCCGGTGTGCAGGCGGTTGCCAGTAAAGCCAGGATAACCAGGCTCGCAAATAACTGTTCTCTCATGTTTCTCTCCAAATCCGATAGAATTTTCTTTGACGAGCGCGATTATATCGGATATAAATTGTCCGTAATAGCGCCAAACAGCCTGCTTCGGAATAGGCAATTTAGCCTGTTTGGCGTCTTCGCACATTAAGGAGAGAGTCGTCGAGAGCGCGGCCTACCCGGTGGTTGTAGCGGTTGGATAGCTCAAGGCCAGGCGCACAGCCTGCTCCAAATCGGCGTCAGCGCGCTGCCCGGCGCGATCGACCACCGAGAACCAGGTCTGATTGCCGTAGCCGTGGGCGGTCAGCGCCAGCGGGCCGGAACCGACAGCGTACACCAGCGTGACCACCATCTGGCAGTCGCAGTCCTGGATGCCATGCTGCGGGCACGGGCAGGAGGTTTGCGCCTGGCGAGCGACCTGCAGGTCGAAGGTGTGGGCGGTTTGCATGCCGGCGGCGTTGAGCTGAGCGTCAACCCAATCGAGCGCCTGGGAACAGGGCAAATTCAAGCTCAGAAATGGAGCCGAGTCGCTCATGGCTCAGGGAACCCAATCGGATAATACAGTCAGGGTTTTGTCGCCCCAGGCCGGGTCGTTATTGGGAATGTGGACACGGAAATCATGCGGCCCACCCATTCCCTCGTGCATGGAAAAACGCATTGTGAGCGTGGCAGTCTCGCCAGGTCGAAGCGCCATCGAACTGATGGCTGGGGTGGGCGGTCAACAGCCTTCTTTGGCTTCGATCCACGGTTGGCGGGTGAAGCGCAGGGTTTTGTTGCCAACGTTGGTGAGCTGGAAGGTAGCTTCGACGTATTGGTTGTATGCAACAGGGCCAAAGTCGATCAGTTCGACATCCACTTTCAAGCTGGGCGTCCCGGTCACTTCGACAGCCGGGTTGAGCAGGGAAGGCCGCCCAAAGGCCGCCAGCGACCCGACCAGCAAGAGCGCCCCGCCGCCGATTAGGGCCAGCAGCGGCCAAAGGGGTCTTTGCCGCCGGCGTTGAGCGGCTTGTGCTTTACGTGCTTTCGGATTCATGGTTTCTCTCCTAAATCAAATTGAAATGTCCATAGATAGGCAATCAAAGCCCAGGTCTGGCTTTCGGTGAAGATCGGCCCCCAATAGGGCATGCCGGTGCCCATGCCGCCGCGCAAGATTTTGCCCTGCAAACGCGCTGAGCTGAGCGCCAGCATATAAGCCGGGTTGGTGAAATCGGTCGGGCGAGTGGTGCGCACGCCCGATATTGCGCTGGGCATGGCGTCCGGCGCGCCGCCTGGTATGGTCATGGTGTGCTCGCCTGGGTCAGCCTGATCCAGCTGCGCCGCGAAGACGCCATCTCCGCCACCGCTTTCACCATGGCAGGCGGCGCAGTTCACGGCGTAGAGCTGCTGACCTTCTTCCAATTCTTGCGGCGCGGTGTTGCTCGCCCAAACCCAGGCAGCCAGATCCCAAACTTGCTGGTCTGTGAGATGCGCCAGAGCGGTTGTGCTGCGCAGCGCTTGCCAGTAGTCCACCGGAGCCTGGGTCAGGTAGACTTCACTTCCCAGGGCAGCCGCCGGGAGCAGCCGGGTGTATTCCTGGCCACGCCAGGCCGCTGGCTTTTCTTCGGGCGTCAACGCGGTGTGCACCGTCGAGTCGAGGTCGATCCCCAGTCGCACATACAGCGGCGATTCGAGCGCCGCGCCTGGCTGGCCTGCGCCGACGACTTCGATCACGCCGCGCATACGCCAGTGGTTGATGCTACACCAGCGCGTGCAGTAGAAAGTGTATTTTCCCGGCTGGTCGAAAACCAGGTTAAGTTCGGTGATTTCACCGGGCAAGATATCTACCGGTGGCATATCCGAGCGCCCAATGGCGAAGCTGTGCAGCACATCGTCGGAGGTCAGGCGCAGGTACAGGGTTTCGCCCACCGCCACGCTCAGGTTTTCTGGCGTCCAACCGCCGGTCTCAGCCATGCGGCCGCGCAGCAGCACGCCATTCTGCGCTTGCTGGCGCCAGCCGATCAATGGCGCGCCCAGCGCCAGGGCGAGCAAGCTCAAAACGAACAACCGCGCCATCCACTCTTTGTGCTTCATCCTTCACCCCACCAAAAGAGCCAACATCGCCAGCGTGAACGCCAGGCAAAAAACCGCTACGGGCGCCGAGCGCCGCAGGTCGTTACCCGCCGCTCGCTGGGCGGTCTGCGCCGACCAGAACAGCCCGATCAGCAGCAGGCCAGCCTGCAAGAGCGGGCTGAAGTCGGAAACATCTGGCGACCAGGGCGCGTAGCCGGCGCCGAGTAAATTCCAGCCCCACCCCATGGGGTCGTTCATGACTCCCAGGATGTAGCCGGCTTTCGGCAGCGCAAATGAGATCGTAAAGGCGATCCAGGCCATCAAGCCGAGCGGCAGCAGCGCCTGGGCCTGGTTGGCAAAGGCGCTGCGCAAGGGCGCCCCGCCGCGCCCAAACCAGGCTGCCAGGGCGAAAGCCCCCGGCAAAATCAGCAAATTCAGCGCCAAAAAGGCGGCTGCGTAGCCCACCCATTCCAACGAACCGATCTGGAAAGCCGCCAGCTTGAGCCACCCCCACGGCCCGCTGAAGACCGCCGCAAAGCTCAACGCCGAGCCGAGCATGGTCAACGCCAGGAAGGCTTCGTCCAGACGTTGGGTAGTCCTGGGGCGCGCGATGTCTGCGCCGAAGGGACGCAGGTTGAGGGCCAGGTTATCTTCCGGGCAGGCCCGCAGGCATTCCATGCATAACCCGCAGGCGGCGCTATCGCGCAGGGCAACCGGATACAGCCCCCACGGGCAGGCCTGGTAGCAAGTCTTCTGGCTGTGCTGGGCGCAAACGGATCGGTCGATGACGCGCACTTCCAGCGGCGCGGCCTGGGCGTAGATGCCGCTGAAACCACCGATCGGGCACAGATAGCTGCAAAAGGCGCGCCGCTCGAAGACCAGGCTGAGCCCAATTGCCAGCCCAAACAACCCGATGAAGACCCAGGCTGTCAGGCGCGGGTCGGTCAGGGTCAGGGCGCTGAACAGTCCGATCAGCAAGAAAGCGCCGGTTTGCAGCCAGTAGCCCTTGAGACGTTTCGGCCAGCGCAAGTTCAACCCCAGGCGGCGGCCTTTTTGTAAAATTCCGCCTTGCTGCAGCCAATCGCCCGGCATGGGAATCGGGCACACGCTGCACCATGAACGGCCGCCCAGCGGGATGAAAGCCAGTTTGAAAACGCTCCACCAGGCGATCCACACGAAAACGATGGCAAAATTATGGCTGCCGACGGGCGAGCCGAACAAGCCAGCCAGGATGGCAAAGGCAAAGCCGGCCAGCGCCAGCGCCCGGGCCAGGAATTGCGGCCAACGGCTGATCAGGAGCGGGCGCAGCCAGGCCTGGCGCGCCAGGTTGAAACGGTTGGCCGGGGAGGCTTGGGTTGAGTTACCAGCAAAACGCGACTGCGCCATGGCGGGCGCTGGGACAGCCTGGCGGTGCTCTACCAGCGCTTGTTGAGACTGGCGAGCGATTTCGGTGATTCCTTCCAAGTTGACCTGGTTCACCGCTGCCGCCTCCAGGCCTGCAAAATCGATGCCAGGCCTTCCCGCCCGGGGCGGCTGGCGGCGCCTGCCAGGGCTGCCAGAAACGCCAGGCCGCTCGCTCGCCAGAGTAGCTGGTTGTCGCCGACGTTCAATTTGCCGATCATGAAGGGGTGCAGGTTGCCGCAGGTCATCGTGCAGCGTAAGCGGAAGGCGCCGGAGCGGTCTGCTGTAAAGGTCAGGCGCGCCGGTTGGCCCGGCTCGGCGGTCGTCTCCAGGTTATACCCGTCGATCGCCAGGCCATGCACCACATCCAGCGCCGCCAGTTCGATCGTCACCCGGTCGCCGGGGTTAGCCTTCAAGATCGCCGGGCGATATTCGAACTGGCTGGCTTCGACGCGGTAGAAGCGCTCCTGGGGAGGCGCCGCCCGGGTGGGCAGCGGCGCAAACATTACCAACAGCGCGACTGCCATCCAAACGATCCAATACCGGTTTTTCATGGCCTGTTCCACAATCCACTCCCGGTCAGGGCATGTTCGACGGGCCGAAGGGAGAATAGGCGGCGTCGACGTACGATTTGATCTCGGGCATGCTTTTGCCCTGGTTCATCAAGCGCATGGTATCGAGGGTGATATCCACGCAGATCGAACAACCTAGGGCGTGGGTGTCGTAGAGGATGGTTCCATCAGCCTGGACATCCTGGACATAGCAGGAATAGCTGGAGGTGTGCCCCATCGACCCGCAGCCGCAGTAGCACGGGATTTGTTTGGCTGCATCGGGGTTGGCAACCGCGAACTGGTAGGCCTGCTTAACGACGCTGGGCGCATTGCGCACTTCGGCAGGCATCTCGCTCAGCGGCGCCATCGCCAGCCGGTTGTGATCTCCAGCGGCGGCAGAGGCTGCACTGCAGCCGCTTAGCAAGGTTGCGGAAAACAAGGCAAGCATCAAGATTATGAATGAAAACGGACGGGTGAAGCGAAGCATGGTGAGCAACTCCATTTTTTAGCGGTTTCGATTGGATTTGAGCTTTTTTACATTCCCCGTCATTATAGATCTGACCTGCAATGTCCGGCAGCGCCAAGTGACGCAAGCCTAAATAGGCATAATTGCCTACTTCTTTTTTGATCAATGATCGTTTTGGGTAACAGGTGCAAGGCATCGAAACCGGATGCTTCGCACCCGGGCAACTTGTGCGACGCGATAGAGAAACCGTTGCCAATAAGCCAAATAGCCCATTCGGAATTCAGCCAAATGGCGCATCCCATCTGCGTCAATGATGGTTATGATAACTTCTGTAAAACCTTTGACAATTCTTTGTCCGTGCTTTATCAATGCTTTATAAACTGTTGTTATCCTGAAAGAAGAGCACTGAACAGTCTCGAAATTCACTTGGAGGTGAAGAAATGAGATCGAAAATTGGTTGGATACTCGCATTCGTACTGCTTTTGGCAGCGCTGTTCCTGCTGCCGTCGTTGGTGATGGGGCGTTGGTGGGGGGGTGACTCGTACGGCATGATGGGCCCAGGCATGATGGGGAACTGGGGATGGATGGGACCGCTGGGCTTCTTCGGTATGGCTTTCATGTGGCTGGTTCCGGTTGGCATCCTGGCGCTGGCGGTGGCGGGGGCCGTGGCGTTGTTTAGCGGTCTTTTTCGCAGCGCCAACCGCCCGGCGGCGGCTGAGCGCATCTGCGACAATTGCCACAAACCCGCCCAGGCTGATTGGTCGACCTGCCCGTATTGTGGACAAGCGCTGTAGCCAGAAAGATAATTTTCTTTTTTGATCAATGATCGTTTTGCGTGACAGGTGCAAGGCATCGAAACCAGATGCCTTGCACCCGCGCAGCTAAACCGCGCCTGAATCCCCCGCCTGTCTATCCAATATTATCCTGAATATCCCTGAAATCCTGTTCATCCTGTGACAGGTTTTTCTCCATCTCATCCCATTTTTCCAATTTTATGTTACTATCCTGTATATCCTGAGCATAACCCACAAGGCCACGAAAGGAGCATCTCCCATGCAAACTCGCCGCTTTGGACGTACCGAACACGAAAGCAGCCTGGCGATTTTCGGCGCGGTAGCGCTGGCAGACGCGGATCCGCAGCAGACTGAACAGGCGGTGCAAATGATCCTGGACGCCGGGGTCAACCACATCGATATCGCCCCCTCGTATGGCGAGGCCGAAAAGGCCCTCGGACCGTTCATTCCTCAAATTCGCCAGCAAGTTTTCCTGGGCTGCAAGACGATGGAGCGCACCCGCCAGGGCGCATTGGACGAACTGCAGCGCTCGTTGGAACGCCTGCAAACTGATTATTTCGACCTGTACCAGCTGCACGCCGTCACTTCGCTGGACGAGCTGTACGCCGCCGCCGGCAAGGATGGCGCGCTGGAGGGCATCATGGAGGCCGAGGCTCAGGGACTGGTGCGCAATATTGGCATCAGCGGGCACGGCGCCAACGCCCCGATGGTCTTCGTCGAAGCCCTGCGGCGTTACGAGTTCGACAGCATCACCTTCCCGATCAATTTCATCCAATACGCCAACGAGCGCTACCGCATGTATACCGATCGCCTGCTGACCATCTGCAAGCAGCGTGACGTGGGCGTGATGGCGATCAAATCCACTGCCCGCGCCCCGTGGGGCGAGCGCCAGAAGACCTTCAGCACCTGGTACGAGCCTTTCAACGATCCGGAGATGATCCAAAAAGCGGTCAACTTCACTCTCTCGATGCCGGTCACCGGTATCTGCACCGTCGGCGACCTGGGCCTGCTGCCGCACGTCCTGAAAGCCTGCCAGAATTTCGCCCCCATGGATTCCAGCCAACAGCAGATGCTGATGTTCCGGGCCGGGGATTACGAGGCGCTGTTTTAAGCAGATTATTTTTTGTTGGTATCTTTTCCTGTTGAGATTGCCGAAACACTGCAGTCTACGTTTGCATAGCGCCAACCATTTTATTGGTCTTTGAAGCCGTGTAAGCAGTGGTATCTTATACAAAGCGTGTCGAAAAAAAGTCGCTTACAGGTTCTATTTTGTCCATAATCAAGAAACTCTGGCAATCGATCTGCTGCGAGTCTGAGCCGGTCTGGCATGGCGTGCTGCTGGTGCTTGGTGTAGCGCTGGGCAGCCGGCTGCTGCACGACCTGACCCCCGACCCTACCCTGAAAAACTCGATCAGCGAAATCCTGATTGCGGTGCTGCTGGGTTTGCTGCTGCGCAACTGGTTCGGTCTGAGCCCGCGCCTCAAACCCGGGGTGCGCTTTTCGAGCCGCGTCATCTTGCAGGTGGGGGTGGTTTTGCTCGGCCTGCGCCTGAGCTTGCAAGATGTGGCCAAGACCGGCCTGACGGCTCTGATCCTGGTGGGGCTGTGTATCACCATTGCCATGCTGCTGGCGCTGGCTGCCGGGCGGCTGTTCAAGCTGCCGCCGCGCCTGGCGGTGCTGATCGGCGTGGGTACAGCGATCTGCGGCAATACCGCCATCGTCACCACCGCCCCGGTGCTGGGCGCCGATGAAGACGAGACCAGTTTCGCTGTCGCTGTGATCACTCTGTTTGGCCTGGTTGCCGTGCTGACCTACCCGTTCTTAGGCCGGCTGCTAGGGCTTTCGGACAGGGCTTTCGGGTTGTGGGCCGGGACGGCGGTCAACGACACGTCGCAGGTGGCAGCGGTGGGAGCGATGTTCAACCAGGCTGCCCTGGATGTGGCCATCATCGTCAAGCTGACTCGCAACACCTTGATGGCGCCGTTGATCATGCTGTTCGGCTTGATCTGCTCGGGCGTGTTGAATATGAAGATGAGCGAGATAGCCGCCCGGGTGCGGGAGATGAATTTGAGCAAGCTGGTGCCCGGTTTCGTGGTCGGCTTTCTGGTGATGACGCTCTTGCGCACGCTGGGAGTGGCTGTGGGTGTCCTGCCGCAGGACGTTTCTAACCCGGGCGAACTGCAGGCTGCCGCCAGCCTGCTAAAATCCCTGGACGGGGTCTCGAAATTTGCCATCCTGATGGCGCTGGCGGGGGTAGGGCTGAATACCGATCTTTCCAGCCTGCGGCGCATCGGCCTGAAGCCGTTGATCGTGGGGGCGGGGCTGTCGGTTGCCCTGGCTGTGATCAGTTTGATTTTGATTTTGTTTTCGCCGTTGGGGGCATGAACAGATTGCGGATAGGAAAGGCCAAAAACAATGGATATCCAAGCTTTGCTGTCTGGTAAAAGCGCTCTGATCACCGGCGCTGGTCGAGGCATTGGGAAAGCGATTGCCATCGCCTATGCCCAGGCTGGGGCGGCGGTCTGCTGTTCGGCGCGCTCTGTGGATGAGATCCAAGAAACAGCCCAGGAAATCACGCTTGCGGGGGGCAAAGCCATCGCTATCCCGGCAGATGTTACTCAGATGGAGTCGCTGAATGCCATGGTCGCCCAGATGCTCGCCGAATTGGGCGGCATTGATATCCTGGTAATCAACGCAGGCGTCAATTTAGACCGTAAACCGGTTGTGGAGAGCAACCCGGAAGATTGGCGGGCTGTCATCGAGATCAACTTGCTGGGCGCTTACAATACCGCCTTGGCAGTAGCGCCCCATATGGTTCAAAGAGGATCAGGTAAAATCATCACCATCGGTTCCGGACTCGGACATCACGGCGCGCCCGCTTTGTCGGCTTATGCCTGCTCCAAAGCGGGTTTGTGGATGCTCACCCAAATCCTTTCAGAGGAGTTACGACCGCACAAGATCAGCGTTAACGAACTGATCCCAGGTCCGGTCATCACCGCCATGAACGCCAACCTGAGTGAATGGAGTGGGCAGATTCCGGATTTCGACAGCGAATGGATCAAGATGCCGGAGGATGTGGTTCCCATGGCGATTTTCCTGGCAACCCAACCCGACTTTGGGCCGACCGGACAAAGCTTCAGTTTGCTGCGGCGTCTTTGTTGATTGGTTAATCTGAAGGCCAGAAATTTATTGCCTTTACACCTGCAAGCGGGCAATATCCTCGTCCCGTCCTACCACCACCAAGCGGTCGCTGGCCTGGATCAGGTCGTCTGGGTCTGGTGAGATCAAGAAGCGATCGCCATTCTTGATGAGAATTATGGTGATTTTGTAACGCCGGCGCACATCCAGTTCGGCCAGGGTTTTTCCAGCCATAAAAGTTGGGGCGTGAATTTCGGCTACGCTCATGCCGGACTTCAGCGCCAGGTAGTCAAGCACATTCGGAGAAACAAGCTGGTGGGCTGTGCGCAGACCGACATCACGCGATGGTTGCACCACCCGGTCTGCTCCCACCCGCGTCAGCACTTCTGCCTGTTCTTCGGTGTTGGCTTTGGCGACCACATACCTGGCGCCCAGGCGTTTCAGCCCAAGCGTGAGCAGCACACTGGCTTCGAAATTCCCACTGATGGCCACAATGGCGGCGTCGAAATTGCCAATCCCCAGGGCAGCCAGGGATTCCTCGTCGGCCGAGTCAATCGTCACGACATGAGTCAGGGCGCCTGAAAGGCGCTGAACAACGGCTGGATCGATATCCACACCGAGCACTTCCTGCCCTTCATCGATCAGAGCGGTCGCCAGGCTGACGCCAAAACGACCTAGCCCGATCACCAGGAAACTCTTGCGCTTTGCCATACACTTTCTCCGTTCATCCTATCATAATCTTTTCTTCGGGGTAGCGCAGATGTTGCGCCGCAGGCGTGCGGGCCAGGGCGGCGATCAGCGTTAACGGACCCAGGCGCCCCACGAACATGGTAATGATCACCAAGAGTTTACCCACTGGCGAGAGCTCAGGAGTGACGCCGAGCGAAAAACCAACGGTCCCAAATGCCGAAACTACTTCGAACATTAAGTAAAATGGCTCCAGGCGTTCACTGATCGTCAGGGCAATCGTCATGACCATCACAAAAACAGCCGCTCCGATTACCACTGCCATGGCTTTGTAGACCGTTTCCCGGGGGATCGTGCGCCCAAAAGCCTCGCCTTCTTCTCTGCCGCGCCCTACCGACCAGAGCGTGAATACCAACGCCCCTAACACGTTAACTTTGACCCCGCCCCCCATCGAAGCCGTCGCAGCGCCGATGAACATTAACATGATCAACACCAGCCAGGCGGTGGAGGTCATTTCTGCCAGATTTACGGTGCTGAAGCCACCGGTGCGGGCTGAAGCCGAGTGGAATAATGATACCAGCAATCGTTCGCCCCACGGCATTTGCAATAATGGGGACTCGGCGTTCAGTTCTGTAAGCAAAATCAGCGCTGCTCCGCCAACCAACAGCAACGCGGACATGCTGAGCACCAGCGAGCTATGCAGCGAAAGGCGTTGGGTGTTTCGCCAGTTGATCAGCTCAATCAATACGGGCGCTCCCAGGCTGCCTAAAAAGATCAACCCGGCGATCACCAGGTTGACCAGCACATCGCCCCGGTACCCTTGCAAGCTGGATTGCCCTTGTTGGCCAAATAAATCAAAACCGGCGTTCACAAAGGCAGAAACGCTGTGGAAGAGAGCAAACCAGGCAGCGCGTCCTGAGCCGAGATCCGCTTGCCAGCGCACCCAAAGCAAGACAAAGCCTGCAGCTTCGGCAATCAGCGCCACGCCGAGGATGTAGAGCGCCAACCGTACCATGCCCTGGATTTTGACATGTCCCAAGGATTCTTGCAGCAAAATTCGCTCGCGCAGGCCGACGCGCCGTCCGATGATCACTGAAATAACCACCGCCATGGTGACAAACCCGACGCCTCCGACTTGCAGAAAGATTAAAATCACAATATGGCCAAAAAGAGAGAAAGTGCTCCCGGTATCTACCACTGCCAGCCCGGTAACACACAGGGCAGAGGTGGCTGTGAATAGCGCATCCAGCGCTGAAAGGGCCTGTCCGTTGGCCGAGGCAACGGGCAGGCTCAGTAAAAAGGTTCCGAAAGCGATGATTGCCGTGAACCCTAGCACCAGCGCTTTTGAAGGCGTTAACCAATTATCCAGGCGCAGCTTCTCCAAGCTAAGATACCCTCTAAAAAATTAAATCCTGCCCGGCGCGGGCAATTAAAACTGGGATGCGAGCCGCTTCGGCTACCAGGGCGGTAATGTTGGGCGTAGCCAGGGCGCGCAGGTGATGGTGGTTGCCCTGGGCGCCCATGGCAATCAGATCGTAGTCGCCTTCTTCGATCTCTTTCATGATGCCGCTGACGATATCGCCTTGCCGTACACGAAGGGTGGCTTTTACGCCGGCTTTTTCCAGAAATTCCAGGTCCTGGCGCAGGCCACGCGCCTGGGGGGTGTCGGTCTGCAAGATTTCGTGCCAGTGTTCCTGGATTTGGTTTGCAACCGGGTAATGGTAATAGGCCATCTCTACCACGTGCAGCAATGTCAGTTCGGCCTCAGTCTTGCTGGCCAGGTAAGCCACCCACTGCGAGACGCTAATGGTGTAACCCAACCCGCCCGAGCACAACAAGGCTTTCTTCAGGCGATGCTTTGCCGGCGAGCGTTCGGATGCGGGCGGAACATAGATCAGCGGGGCATTCACCCCTTGCAAGATGCGCCGCAAAGAGCGCCCGTGTACCATTCTGCGCCAGGTGGAGCGCCCTAAAGGCCCCACCACCAGCAAATGCTTTTGCGGGTCTGCCAGGCGGCAAATCGCCTGGCGGGCGTTGCCCTCGGCGTGCAGCACTTCGCACGGCAGGCCAGCCAGCTCCAGAAGATGGATGACGTGCTCAACCTGCTGTTCGAGCGCCAGCCTGGGCGACTCGGCTTCGGGCGTCAGGGCGCCATGCGGTTGTTCGAGCGCCGCCAGCAGCGTCACTGGCAGGTGCATCACATGCGCCAACCAGACCCCATAATCGAGCGCCGGTTGGGTCACCGCGGCGCCGTTAGTAGCGAAGAAAAGGCTCTTTGACATGCCATTCACCCGAATGCGGCTATCGCAAGAAAATCACGCCCAACAGGCCGGCGCCTATTAGCACCAGCGGCGGCGGAGCTTTGAGCAGCAAGGCGACCAGGCTGAGGATGCCGATCACGATCGAGAGGCCCATCTTGCCGCCGCCTTCGCCATAGAAGACCTGCCAGGCCACCAGCGCCATCAAGACCGCCACCGCCGGCGCCAGGCCATGCACGAAATTGCTCACCCAGGTCTCGCCGCGCAAGCGCTGCAAGATCGAAATGACGCCCAGCATCAGCACGGTGGGCGGTAGGATCGAACCGAGCAGGGCTGCCAGGGCGCCCGAGATGCCCCCCACGGCGTAGCCCACGAACATGGCCAATTGCAAGGCGTCGCTGCCCGGTAGTACGCTGGAAAACCCGACCGCTTCGACAAATTCGCTCTCGCTTAGAAAGACCCCGACTGACTCTTTATACAACAACCCGACCGAAGCCGGGCCGGAGGTGGTCAGGAGATTGATTTTGATAAATAACCAGAATAACTTAAACCAGGCCGCCACAGACATGCAAAACTCCTCACAGAGAATAACCGGCCTATTGTAGAACACAACTGGAGAAGCGTCAAGCCGCCCGAACCCGCTTCAGGATTTGAGTTTTAAGAGGCGTTCCAGGGCTTTGGTGGGGTTGGTAGGCGTAAGATGGCGATGTTTTGGTTTGCTCACCCGGAAGGCCAGCTTTTCAAACAGAATGGAAATATCATCGTTCGGTTGGTCAAATAAGACAGGCCGGCCATAGTTCAATGAGGGAATGAATAGATCGGGCGCGTGAGGAATGGTAACCTGCAGGGGTGAGTGCAAGGCTTTTTCAATCTGCTGGCGAGACAGGCCGTGATGTTTGAAAGTGCGGTTCAAAACCAGCCTGATTTTCTCAGCGGGATATCCCAGCCGGGTGTAGGTGTTGAGCGCCGCAATGGCAGATCGAAGGGAAGCCATCTCGGGCGCTAATACCAGGAAAATGAGATCGGCGGCGTTTAAAGCTGCCTGGGATATTTTGCTGAAATCGTGTGGTAAATCGATTACGATGTATTCATATTCTTGTTGGAACAACTCGAGCGCAGTGCAAAAAAACTCTGGGGTGAGGGTTTCCGACTCAACTGGTTGTGTGGGCGCGGCAATGAAGCGTAGACCACTCTCATGCATTCCTGTGATCGTCTCTAAGGTCTCGGCTTCGATTTCCTGGATTGGGATTTGGATGATATCTGCCCAGGTGCGGCGCAGCGGCGAATTGAGCAGCAAAGCCACCTGTCCTGCTGTGGAGGCGGCGTCAATTAGCAAGGCCTGGTTGCCCCACAGATTGTTGAAAGCCACCCCCAGGTTGACAGCGAAACTGGAACAACCGGCCCCACCGCGCAAGCTGTGGACAGCGATGGTGAGGGCTTTGTCGGTTATCTTCTTGGGTTTCTCGATCCGCGAGCTGTTTGCGGTTTCGGCGCGCTTCAAAAAGGCATCCACCCAGGCTACCAGTTCGGGTGGGTCGAATGGCTTGGCGAGATGACCATCTGCCCCAGCCTCGAATGCTTTTATCCTGTCTTCTAACTCAAACTGGGCAGTCAAGATCAAGATCGGTGTGCGCTCAAATCCGAGGATGCGGCGCAATTGGCGGGTGAATTCGTAGCCATCCATCTCGGGCATCACCACATCACAAATGATCAAATCCGGGTGGGCGCTTTGGGCTAATTCAAGTCCTTGTTTGCCATCATTGGCCTCGATCAGGCTGTGTTCCGTCGAACGGATGGCGCGCCCGACGATTTTTCGGTAAATCACTTCATCGTCGATCATTAAAATTTTAGACATCTTGCCCATCGCCTCGTCGCGAAATCATGCTTTGGGATAATTCTGGCGGAAATACCTCTCCATCACGCTGACCTCCGCCGAAAGTTGTTGCAGCAAGTCTGAAAGGGAAAGGACGCTACCATCCGAAGCCGATTGCTCTATCCGGGCAGATATTTCAGTGAGTCTTGTAGCTGAGAAGGTAGCTGCCAGCCCTTTGATGCTGTGGGCGTGTCGTCCCAGGGTAGGGCGATCCTGTTCTTGCAAGGCTTTATGCATGGTATCGATCTTTAAAGGCAGACCGGTGATAAAATCGGTCAGCAATTCGATCAAAAATACCCGGTCATTTGCAAAACGGGGCAAGGCGCTCTCAATATTATATGGCATTTCAGACGCAGTTTCTCCTTCTGGGGGCGCCATCTGCAGTTCTGCGGTTGCAGTAGCTGGGCGGGAGAAGTGTTCGATCGTCGAGAGCATTTCATCCATAGATACGGGCTTGGTCAGGTAACCATCCATCCCTGCTTCTAAAAAGCGCTCTCGATCGCCTTTCATGGCGTGGGCGGTCAGGGCAATGATCGGGGTATAATCATTCTGCTCTTCCAAAGATCGGATTAAACGGGTAGCTTCCAGCCCATCCATCACGGGCATCGATCCATCCATCAGGATCAGGCTGTAACGTTTTTTCCGAGCAGCCTGCACAGCCTGTTCACCGTTTTCGACAGTTTCTACGGCATACCCGGCGGTTGCTAAGAGCCGGCTGACCAGCTTCAGGTTCGTGAGATTGTCATCCGCCAGCAAGATGCATTTTGCCTGTCGCTTTTGCTCAGAGAGAACGTGACGGGTGATGAGTGGACGGGTTGGAAAGCGTCGGCTCTCGCCTTGTCGCCCAATTACGGCCGCGATTGTATCGATCAGATCTCGCTGCCTGACCGGTTTTAGCAGGTAGCCCTCGCAGCCTTTCTCTTTCAGTTTGACAACATCGCCGCGCATCCCCATCGAGGTCAACACCACCACCGGGATGGCGCGTCCGAGAGGGTCATTACGCATAGTGTCGAGGGCCTGTTCACCGCTCATCTCTGGCATTTGTAAATCGAGCAGCACCAGGTGGAAGGGGTCGCCAATCTCTTTTGCGGAGTGCAGTTTAGGCAAAATATCAGCGCCGTGAGCCACTGTATCGACGCGGAAGCCGACGCTTTCAAGCATCCTGGAAAGGATGGTGCGGTTGGTATGGTTGTCGTCGACGCCTAAGATATGCACGGTTGCCGGGTCGATAGCCATGACCGGTTTCAGAACCTGCGCTTCGCTCGATTCCTGCAAGGGGATGGTGAACCAGAAGGTAGAGCCTTTGCCCAATTGGCTCTCCACGCCCATTTTTCCGCCCATCAACTGCACTAACTGGTGCGAGATGCTCAACCCCAGGCCGGTGCCGCCGAAACGGCGTGTGGTTGAACCATCGGCCTGGACGAAGCGTTCGAAGATCGCCTCCAGCCGGTCTTCTGGAATGCCGATTCCGGTATCGGTGACTGAGAAACGAATCGTGGCCTGCTCATCTGTGCGGCTTTCAACATTGGCCCGGATGAAAATCTCGCCATATTCGGTGAATTTGATAGCGTTGCCGATTAAATTGACCAAAATCTGGCGGATGCGACCGGGATCGCCAACGACCAGCGACGGGATATCGTGATGGATCAGGCAGGCGAATTCGAGACCTTTTTTCTCTGCTCGCGCTACGATCGAATGGACGGTGTTTTCAACCGTGGTGCGCAAGTCGAAATTGATATTTTCCAGGTCGAGCTGCCCGGCTTCGATCTTCGAAAAGTCGAGAATATCGTTCAACAAGCCCAACAGGGCGTAAGCGCTTTCCCGGATGCTTTGCAGGTAATCGCGCTGCTCATCGTTGAGCGTAGTAGCCAGAGCAAGTTCCGTCATCCCGATCACGCCGTTCATCGGTGTGCGGATTTCGTGACTCATATTTGCCAGGAATTCGCTCTTGGCGCGGCTGGCTTCTTCGGCCTCCCGGCGGGCGCGCATAATCTCTGTGATATCGTGATACATCCCCAGGAAGCTGACCACCTTGCCTTTTACTACCACCGGAACCGCCAGGATGCTGACATCCACCTGGCTGCCATCCTTGCGGTGTCGCTTTCCGATCGCTTTGACCAGATCGCCGGAATATACTTTTCGGGTCAGTTCGTTGGCTTCGGCAAAATTTGCATCGTCCGAGATCAATAAATCAAGGTTCTTACCGGCAAGTTCCTGGTGCGAATAGCCAAACAAATTGACGAAAGCCGGGTTCGGGGCGTGGACGCGCTGCTGTAAATCTAAAATCACCGTCGCTACAGGGCTATGGATGAGCAGCGATTCGAAGAACAACTTCTGCTGCTCAGCATCGTTGCGTGCGCGCATCAGTTCGGTAATATTGCTGAAGAACAGAATAAACCCGTATAACGTGTCCTGCATATATATGGGGCTCTTGTTTACAGAGAACCACTGGTCGTGATCAGGAAATTGGAAGGCATGCTCGAGAGCCTCGGGTAAGCCCAATTCAGGGAGCCAGGCGGCAGGCCAGACCTGCTCGATGGGTTGGCCAATCACTTCTTGGAAGCTATTCTTCAGATAGTGGATCGAGGCTTTATTACAGCGAATGATACGGCCATCCAGGTTGATAATCATCACCAGGTCGCGCATGGCGTCGAACAGGGCTTCCCACTCGCGTTTAGCTCGGATCAGTACTTCTTCGAATTGCAAGCGGTCTGTTGTATCGTTAAAAGTGAGCAATAGATGCGACCAGTCCTGTGTACTACCCGAATCAAGCGCAGCCCGGAAAACAGCGTGGATGGTTTTGCCATGCAGCGTTTGCAGGGCTATGGTTTGTTCGCTGGCGGTCCCCCCTTCCAGGAGAGCCAATAACACCTCGCCCCAGGCGGTTTGCAACTGGCCGGAGAGGGCGTCGGGCCAGGCTTTCAGGAATTCCTCCCGGCCTGGCGTTCCAAACAAATCGAGCGCCCGCTGGTTCACAGCCAGAATCCCGGCCTGTGAAATTACCTGTAACATTTCACCTGGGTTTTCCTGGTAATGGGATTGAAAATCAAAAACGCCTGAGATAGAAAGACCGTCCAGGCGTTTTTTAACGTCGGAAAAATCCACTTCGATCAACGCAAGCGGTAAGGCCTCGAAAAGATCGTTACGATCTGCAGCGTTGGTTAAGCGGCGGCTGCTCAACAGGACTCCTTTGCCCTTCGATAGGAAGTTAGTTGCACAAAATATCTACAGATAATTATAACACCAGTTGCGATGTTGTGTCACGAATGCAAAGGGTGATGCATCGGCTGGACATCCGTCGCGGGTTGCGATGTCGAACAAAAACAATATTAGTGGTTATTAAAATAAAAGTGGGCTTCCCCCTCTGCCCACTTTGTTTCAGGAGCATGGAACGCCCTTTCACATGCTCCCCCGGCGGCCCTGCCTTCCCCATCGATTTCTACCGCTATTTATACCGAATAATGGCTGGTAAATAAATAGACAGCGATCCGGTATGGATAGACATTTGTACCGACTTCGCAACACCTACTTGTCAAAACCTGTTATCACGAGTATGCTAGAAGTATGCAAAATTACGTACAGGTCAATTCTGCAAAAAACGATAGAGACGGGCGGATTTCCTTTGTCTAAAAATCTGCGCGTTGCCATCTTAGACGATCACCAGAGCATCATCGACGGCTACACCTACCGTTTGAGCGCCGCCGCCGATGTCGAGATCGTGGGCAGCGCTATGTATGGCGAGGATTTGGAACCTTTGCTGCAGCAGCTGGCGGTGGATGTCTTGTTGCTGGATGTGCAAACGCCTACCAGCCCGGAAAATGCTAATCTCTATCCCATCTTACATACCATCCCCAGCCTGCTGGAACGCTACCCTGGGTTGAATATCCTGGTGATCTCGATGCACGCCCAGCGAACCCTCATCCGGTCGGTTATGGAGGCTGGCGCCAGCGGTTACCTGCTCAAAGACGACCAGGCTGCCATCCGTGACCTGGCGGCGGTGGTGCGACTGGTGGCTTCTGGGGGGATGTACTTGAGCGCAGTGGCCAACGAGTTGTTACGCAAAGGTTATACCAAAGAACTGGGTGAAATTCTCGCCCCGCGCCAGGCCGAGGCGCTCTCGCTATGCGCCGCTTACCCCGACGCCACCCTGGCAGAACTGGCAAAGAAAATGAAAGTCGCTCATTCGACGGTGCGCAACTTGCTTTCGGGCGTGTATCTCAGACTGGGTGTCAACACCCGCGCCGCCGCCATCGCCAAGGCTCGCCAGATGGGCTTGCTTCCGAAAGAGATCGATTTTTCCTGAGTGGAACATCTATCCATTTTTTATTAATTCATTTCTTTCGAGGCGACCGAATAATTCCTCGATTGGATCTACCAGCCCATCAAATATGGCAGTAGTTGCGTTGCCAAGTAATGCTCCCATCTGAAATGACGCGCTGAAAAAGGGTGAACTCTTTGCACGGATAAGCTGCCAATAAGAGTTCTCACGCTGAAGATATGCGTTGACTGGTTTTGCCGGTGAAGCAAGCATATCGTAAAAGAATTGCATAGTTTGCATCGTATTTTCCCTTCGATAAAGTTTGAACTTAAAATAGTTGACGATGAGTTACTAATATTAGGACCATTAATAGAATATAATACTTGTGCGCCTCCTTTATGTTCGGTTTAGTGCATCATACGATTAGTTGATGTGAAAATCCATAGGCGATCACTTGAATAAATTTAAGTGTCGCTTAAATCATTAACTGTACCCATGAAAAGTTTCAGAGAACTATTGCGTCAGTATCGACAACGTTGCATATATCCCGGTAGTGGAGGTAAGTTGACTTAAGAACAGCTGGGGCGTCTGCTTGGTCGATTATTTTAGTAGGAGCAGCAGCGAAGCAAACTCCTTTCAATCTTTGGCGTGCATATGGGCGATTACACATTTCCGACGGAGCGATTTTCTCTATAATTGTGAAATTTGATTAATTATTTCTGGAGACATGCATGAAATCTCACTTTTCACCCCTCCTAGCAGTTGTATTGCTCGCTCTTGGACTTATCCTGGTTGCTTTCTATAGTTATACATTCCTGGTCTTGAATCCCTACCCGGGATTTGAATATAACTACCAGAACGGCGAAATTTTCACTCCATATTGGGATATCGCGCCTTTACAGGAAGGTGACATTCTGGTGCAGGTTGGCGAGATCAGGTTGGAGCAATTTATTGACGACCTGGGCTTGTCCTGGTTCGCCGGCTATGAAAGCGGCGAAGTGGTTTCCTTGCGTATTTTACGCAATGGACAAGAACTCGAACTGGAATGGACCATGCAAGAACCCGGGATTGAGGAAATGCGCGACCGGCATTATCAAGTCTGGTTCCCATATATTTTCTGGTTTTTTGCGCTGCTGACCGCTGTCGCGCTGAGGCCTAGAGATCAGCGCTGGCTGCTTCTGATGCTTTTCAATTTACTCACTGCCGCCTGGCTTGCCAGCGGGTTGGCTTCTGGCGGTCGTGTAGGGTATAGCGCGATCATGATGCGCATTTTGATCTGGCTGAGCGTGCCTGTCTACCTGCATTTGCACTGGATCTTTCCCTGGCCTTTGCGCAGATGGCCGAATTGGGCGCTGATTCTAGGCTATGGGTCCGCTATCGTTCTGGCTTGCTTACAATTTTTCCAGCTTCTACCAAACTCCAGTTATTATCTGGGATTCCTGGTTGCTGTTATTGGTTCAATCCTGTTGGTGTTTGCACATCTTTTCGATCGCCGCCAGCGACGCAACGATATTGCTCTGCTGCTTTTTATCATCGGTTTGGGTCTTGCACCTCAGATTTTTGTCAGTCTCGCTGCTCTGCTTGGAGAGTTTACCCGTTTCACTACCGGGGGATTGCTTGGCCTGGTTGCTTTACCGTTGGCGTATTTTTACACCGCCGTGCGCCGCCAGTTAGGCTGGTTGGAGGCGCCGGTCAACCGTGCTGTTGGCTTGCTTAGCTTTGGTGTGCTGCTCTTCTCTTTCAGCATTCCCGTGATCGTGTTGGGAGAAGGGTTTTTGGGAATGACCGCCGCTCACGTTCCCTTCCAAGTCTCTTTATTATCCGGCATCGGATTGCTCTCAATCTTGTTCTACCCCACTTACCAGCGCTGGTTCGAGCGTCGCCTGTTGGGCATACCCTGGCAGGCTGAGCGCTTGAAAGATCTCTACGCCGAGCAGATTACCACCCGCCTGGACCTGCCCTCCCTGGTCGATCTGCTGCAGACCCAGATCATGCCCAGCTTGCTGGTGCGCCAATCGGCGCTGCTGCAAACTGATGGTGGGAACACATGTGTGATCTACGCCAGCGGAGTCGAGCCCGAAGAGCTGCCGGGCGCTTGCGACGAGCCGGCCTTGTTGGCCGAGGCGGGGCGCTTCCGTCCGGCTACCCGCATCAAAGTCGGTGATCCCTACCCCTGGGTGCGCCTGGCGCTGCCGCTGCGCCTGGGCGACCAACTGGTCGGGCTGTGGCTGTTCGGAAAGCGCGACCCGGACGATTATTACGCCACCATCGAGATCGAAACCCTGCAAAGCCTGGCTAACCAGACCTCCATTGCCCTGGCGAATATCACCCAGAGCGACCGCCTGCACGCCCTGTACCAGGCTGATATTACCCGCCAGGAAGCCCAGCGCCAGCGTTTGGCGCGCATACTGCATGACGATGTACTGCACCAGCTGGCAATCCTCAATATGAACGCCAGCGCCGGAGGCGACCTGGCGAAATTTGAGAGCGCCTACCAGGCCGCTGTCAGTCATATTCGCACCATCATGAACAACCTGCGCCCGGCCATGCTGGCCTACGGGCTGCGCGCCGCCATCGAGCAGCTGGCCGACGAACTGCCAGAAGTGCTCAATTCAAGCGTTGCGATTTCCATCCAACTTCCTGAAAGCGAGCAGCGCTACCCGCCGGAGGTCGAACTGCAGCTTTACCGGATTGTCCAGCA
>JAGUYW010000072.1 GCA_020061105.1 Anaerolineales bacterium
CCTGCCATAGTCACGCGATCCATTTTTCGAACCTGGCTTGTGGCAATTTTCTAATTCCCCGCATGCTGGCGATAGTAAGTCAGAAAAGCAGCCCTTGCCCGGCTAATATCACGAAATATCGCGACTGCTTCCGCATGTCCCAATTCTGACCAGGCGTCCCGCCATTTTTATTTTTTCGGTAAGGGAGGTGGTTTAACTCCCTCGAGGAATTCTATCGTTTCAACCGGTTCGAGAGCAAACAAGTTGTTGTTCCTTACCATCTCGCGGGCTTGCTCGATGGCATTAAGGATGGCTGTTCTTCGGGTTGCGATGGAAATATCCATGGGTTGTGCATTGATAAAGTGGAGGTCTGTGATCCCTACAAAATTGAAAATGGCACGTAAATAGGGTTCCACAAAATCAAGCGAGTGAAGGGGAGAAGAATCAGAATAATCTCCACCCCGCGAAGTAACGCAGATCATCTTTTTCCCCGTAACCAGACCTTCAGGGATTCCATGCTCATTGTATTGAAACAGGTAACCTGGCTGGATAATTGCATCGATGTAGTATTTAAGCGCATAGGGAATACCAAAATTCCACATCGGCGTGGTAATCAGGTAAATATCCGTATCCAAAAATTGCTTAATACTGGCTTCAATCTGCTCCCAAGATGATTTATGATGACCTTCGAGTTGCTGGCCCGTCATAAGTTTATATTTGTTCTCGATATTTTCGCCAGCTACAGCGGGTAAATCAACTTTAAAAAGATCGAGAACTTTCACGGATAAATCACTAAACTTCACATATAGTTCTTCCAATAATGCATTGGAAACGCGCATGGTGTTGGATTCGTGACTACGAGGCGTTGCAACAATGTGTAAGAGTCGCATATTCTATTCCTTCCAGGATGTTCAGAGGATTATTATTCAATCAGGCAAATCTATATAGTGTCATCCAAAAAAAGATTGATTCATGAAATTATCCATTTCGGATAAATTATATCCGAATTAAATTAGAAGATGATTAGAATAAACTTATCTTAATCAGGTAATTTTGTGCAAGTAAGGTATATTGCAACGCTACGTACCGGAAAACTGCCGATCTCGTTCCGCAATATTCGACGTTGCGTTAGGTTTATTTCAGGAATTCAATCTGGCTTAGTACTTATCATATCGATGATAACCCAGCATGCCCAGAACGTGTAAAGCCGACGTATTGATTTGAAAGGGTCTATGCCAGACTCTTCCGCAAATTGCCGAGTTTGTCGGGCGGATCGTTGTTAGAGCGAACGATCAAGTGTGGAAACAATCGCTCGAGTTTTGTGACCAACTCACGGTCATCGCCCAAGTAGACGTCGATGACCGTGATCCCGGCGTGTTCCAGGCGGCGGATGTGCATATGACTGAGCATCTGTTCGCCATCCTGGACGCCGTCCCAGGCGAAACACTGCTGACCTTCGCGCAGTATGACCGGTGGGAATAGCGAGCAATGCTCGATCGCTTGGCTTTGTTTTGCGGGCGAGAGGAATAACTGGTCATCCACAAAAAATTCACCAGTAACGGGCAATCCGTTTCCAGAACCTGGCGAATGACATATAATGTACCCAGAGTGCAGGCGCGTGTTCGGGAAAGTAGCCAGAAGGAGAGGCGCATGGTTGAAAAAGCGTTCAAACTGGCGGCAAGCCACCGCCAATTGATCCAGGCAACCCAGGCCTGGGCGCGGGGAGAACGAGGGGCTTTGGGGCGCGCCAGGGCGCTGAGAGAGCAGGCGATTTTGGAGAATCATGCGCATTACCTGGAGCGACTACCAGTGTACCGGCGTTTTGCGGATCAGGAGGCGATCGGGGCGCTGCAGGAGATCGAGCCGATTAAGCAGCATCTGATGCTGCCGGATGAGATTTTCAAGAGCTACGATCAAAGATGGTTGGACGAACACGATTACGGGCGCATGAACGCCTGGCTGGAGGAGATTTTTCACCAGCCGGTGGAGGTGGATGTGAAGGGGATTCAGTCGTTGGATGATTGGATCGAGCGGCTGGGTGAGCATGGCATCCGGCTGGTATGCAGCTCGGGCACTTCGGGAAACCTGTCGTTTGTGCCGCGCGATGCGTCGAACTGGAATACTTTTGTGACCGCCAGCGCCTGCATCCTGGGGCCGCTGCTGATGCGCAGAAAGGCGGGCACATGGATGCAACAAATCCTGGTATTGGGAGCCGCCCGCCTGCTGAGTCCGGAGAGCTTTGCAGGGCTGAGCCGCAAGGTGGGTGTGCGCGATTTCGACGCTGCGTTCTTGGATTTTCAAAGCGGGCGCACCGGCAACCAGACCCTGGAGCAGCAGCTTGCGCCGCTGTTCCGCAAGCACGTTTATCTATACGAAACCACACTCTCCCCCTCCACCATCCGAATCTTGGGGCGCGGCCCAAAGAATGAACGAGAGCAGGAACAACTGCTGCGCTTGCAGGAAGTGGTAGTTCACCAGAAGATGGACAATTACAAGCGAGTGATCGAACAAATGCGGCAGTCGACTGCGGATGGGCAGAAGGTTTTTATTTTTGGAACGACGCAGCAGTACCTGGAACTATGCCAGGCGATCGGTGAATTGAAGACGCCGGTGCACTTAAAGCCCGGCAGCCTGGTATTCTACGGGGGCGGTTGGAAATTGTTCAGCGGGGAGAAGATCGGGCGTGAGAAACTGGTGGGTATGATGGCCGAGAGCCTGGGCCTACCGGCGGCGCGCATCGTGGAAGGTTATTCGATGACCGAGATCAACGCTTTCATGCTGCGCTGCGAGTACGGGCGCTTTCACATTCCGCCTTCGCTCGAGGCGGTCATTTACGACGAGGAACTCAACCCAATGACAGGCAGCGAATTACGGGGGGTGATTGGATTTTTAGATCCGTTTGCGACGGCCTACCCGGGCTTCATGATCAGCGGCGATGAGGTGCGGTACGTGGAGGGCGAATGCGAGTGTGGGTTGGAGGGCGCGGCGGTGACCGAAATCGGCCGCGCCCGGGGGCGCGAGATCAAAGGCTGCGGCGGCATCATGGCGGCCTTGAAAGCGTAAGCCTAAGGAGGCGAGGATGGAAAAATTTTGCCAGCAACAGCGCCTGCTGATCGAAGAGGACGGCCTGGTACGCGTGCCGTTTCTGGTGAAAGGCCAACTGGTAGCGCCGCCGGAGGTGAGCCGGGCGGAGATCGAAGCCGCCTTTGCCGAGGCCAGCCCGGGGGATAACTACCGCAAGCTGCCCCAGGCGCAGCTGCTGCGCGAGCCGGTGATCGATCGCCAGAGCATGAAATATAGCGGCCAATACCTGGTGCAGGTGATGCCGCCCATCCAGCCGGCAGCCTTGATCGAGAGCGATTTCAAGCGCCTGGTGGAGGGTCCATATGCCTTGCAAGTCGATCAGATCACTGAATACCTGCAAACCATCTTGCGCGCCATGCAGGCCAACTCGGGCACAGTGGAACGGGCGCTGGGGCTCTGCCTGCAAACCGCCGAACACCCGGAACTGCTGACCCGGGCGGCTTTTGCTTCGTTCCAGGTCGGGCTTGACCCGCACAGCGCCCGCCGCATGATCGACCGAGAACTGTCGGCCTGGCAGATCCCAGGCAGCCAGTTCCTGGATGGCTGGGTGGAACTGGCTGCCGAAGCCCTGCCCGGCATGACTGCCGCCCTGGCCAGCGGGCTGCCAGGCGCAGGCGACCTGCTCCAGCCCCACCTGACAGGTGGATCGGGCGGCAAGATCAGCCTGCGCGCCATGCCAACTCGACAACTGCACATCACCGCCGGCAACGCCCCGGAAGTACCGGTTGTCTCTGCCCTGCGCCTGATCCTAAGCAAATCTGCCGGGGTGGTCAAATCGCCCTACGGCGCCACGCTGCCCGGGGCGCTGCTGTGCCTGGCAGCCGCGGCGGCCGCCCCGCAGCACCCTCTGACGCAGCATCTCTCGATCGTGTACTGGCAAGGCGGCGACGAAAGCATCGAGGGCATCCTGCTGGCGCCTGGGGCATTCGACCGGGTGGTGGTATGGGGCGCGCCCGAAGCGGTCTCTTCGGTGCAATCCCGGGCTTTGTACACGCGCCTGGTCAGCTTCAACCCGCGCTACGGGGTCAGCCTGATCGGCAGGCAGGCCTTTGCGGAAGACCTGGATCGGGTAGCTTTCCAGGCCGCCCTGGATGTGATGATCTATAACCAGAAATCGTGCACCGCCTCGCATGTGCAGTATGTGGAAGGCAGCCCGGAGCAGGCAGCCCAGTATGCCGAGCGGCTGGCTGAAATGCTGCGCCGCTGGGACGAGCTGGCGCCGCAATTTTGCGCGCCGGCGGTGCGCGGGCAAATTAAGCGCATGCAGCGGGGCAAGTATGCCCGGGCGCGCTGGCTGACCAACACGCTGCAGGGCGAATACAGCTCTGGAGCGGTGGTGTTGGAGGGCGAATTCGACCTGCTCGACCACCCGATGAGCCGCCTGGCGGTGATCCGCCCGGTGGACGACCTGCGCCAGGCGCTGCCCTACCTGCACCAGGGGGTATCGATGGCGGGGGTGTATCCTGCAGAGCGTTTACAGGCGCTGCGGGATGAGATCCTGGGGCGCGGCGTTTCGACGGCCCTGCCACTGGGCGAATGCGAACGGATTTTCCCCGGCGCACCCCAGGATGGGATGATGACCCTGAACCAGTTGGTGGATTGGAAGGTGAGTGTTTGAATGAAGGCAAACGCCAACCCGCGCCGCGGCGTTTGCTGCTGAGTGACGGCTCGTAAGCCGTCTCAGCGCTGCAGATCGGGCACTTTTCACCCCGCGTTTTTCTCCTGCCGCAGGCGGGTCTCAACCTGCCTGGCGCTAAGGGTGATCGAGAGGCCGCCCAGGCCGGTGCAGCACAGTTCGCGCGGCAGGCTTTGGCCAACCTGGTACATGGTTTGGATGACTTCGTCCAGGGGCACCACCACATCGAAACCCGCCAGGGCCATGTTGGCGCTGACCAGGGCGTTGGCAGCGGCGGCCACGTTGCGCCCCAGGCAGGGCACCTCCACGCGGTTGGCGACCGGGTCGCAGATCAGGCCGAGCACATTCTGCAGC
>JAGUYW010000062.1 GCA_020061105.1 Anaerolineales bacterium
CCGAGCGTATCGGCACATGTCCGGCCTTGTCGGTGTAGATCTGCGAAGAGACCTGGTTGGTCAGGAAGAGCGCCAAAGCCAATGCCCCATCCACATTCTTGCTGTTCGGATTCAGGTAGAAGCCGTCGATACCGTTCAGCGGGGAAGCCGGGCCTTTCGGGCCAGCCGGCATGGGGGCTACACCTAATTTGTCGCCCAGGTCTTTCACGTAGTCAGCCAAAGCCCACGGGCCATTGACGAACATGGCTGCCTGACCCTGGCGGAACAGACCTTCAGCCTTGCCGTAGTCGGGCTCGAAGACCGCCCCAGCCGCCTTCAGATCGACCAGGTACTGCATGAAGTCTACCCAACCGCCCTGGTCGGCGACGCACGCACCGCCGTCATCCAGCAGTTTGCCGCCGAAAGCGCCTGACCAACCAAACAGGTGGTAAGCGCCCTGTACGTTCACCAGAGTCTTACCATCCTTGACCAGTTGCAATACTTCGTCGGTTGACTTGGGGGGCTCGGGGATCATTTCTTTGTTATAGTACAACGCCACAGCCTTGGCAGACTCGGGCACGCCATACAGCTTGCCATCGACCTTCATACCGTCTACGGCGGGGCCAGAAACTTTGTCGAGTTTGCCAGCCAGCTTGTCGGTGATGTCCAATACCAGAGCGCCGCGCACCCAGTTGCCCAGGTCGTCATTGGGGGCCACGAACATATCGGGGCCGCCGCCCGCAGCAACTTCTTGCTGGTACTTGTTGAAGATCTGGTCGAAGGGGATCTGCAGAACTTCGATTTCCAAACCAGGCATCTCGGCTTTGGCGTTGGCAACCAGTTCAGCCAGGGTGCTCTCTTCAGCCGAACCGGTCTGGTAAGCGTGCCACAAAGTCACCTTGCCAGTAGGGCCCGTCACTTTGGGCTCTTCCGGCTTGGGCGCCTCAGTAGCAGGGGTGGCGCAGGCGGATAAAATCAGCGCTGCTGCCAGCAACAAACTAATCAGGGTCCAAACTTTCTTCATCTTTCTTCTCTCCTCATACAAAAATTGTGTTTAACATTGGCGCGAACGCCCTTCCAAAAAGGTTTCTTACACCGGTCACACACCGGCAACCATCGAGCGCTGCTTGGGCGTTTGACTTGCCGCGGCATCGCCTTGAAACTGGACAAGTTCTTCTTCATTTAGACCGTTTGTCCCGTTTTGATCAGGTAAACCTCCTTTCATGATCGAATTTCCCTCAGTAGGCGCATAGAGAGCAGTCTCGATAGCCTGCACCACAGCCCCCATACTGGAGGAGCGCCGTCCTAACACTGCGGCGGTGATGCTGACAGATTGCACCGCCGGCCGCAGACAGCGTTCACGCACCACCCGGCGCAGCGGTTCGAGCAGCAGATCGCCCATCTGGGCCACGCCACCCCCCACTACCACCATGCTCGGGTTTGATAAATTGATTACACCGGCAATCGCAATACCCAGGTATTCGCCAGCGTTGGCGACGATTTCTTGCGCCGCCAGGTCGCCCAGCCGCGCTGCCTCGCCCACGTGCCGGGCGCTGATCGACTCGACCGGGCGGATGTTCGCCAGTTGGGTGCGCTTGCCCGATTGCACCACCTGGATGGCATTGCGGGCAATTGCTGCCCCGCCAGCCAGTGCTTCCAGGCAGCCATGATTGCCGCACGAGCAGCGCGGCCCATTTTCCTGGATGGTCAGGTGGCCGATCTCGCCAGCCAGCCCGGCCGCGCCGCGGTAAATGCGCCCATCCAATATCAGCCCGGCGCCAACCCCCGAACCGACCTTGATGTAAGCCATGTGGCGGCGGATACGGCCGGCGCCAAAAGCCCATTCGCCCAGGGCGCCCATCTCGGCGTCATTATTGAGCGACACCGGGCAGCCCCACAAACGCTGCAAATGGTCCCGAATCGGATAATTATCCCAACCCGGCATAATCGGCGGGGCGCTAACCACACCGGCCTCCGCCAACACCGGTCCCGGCACGCCCACTCCTGCCGCCAGCACCTGTTCGATCGCAATTCCAGCCTTTTGCAACAAGCGGCGCACCTGCAAGTCTGCCTGCGCCAGGCACAGCGCCGGACCATCCAGCACATCGAAAGGTATTTCTTCTTCCTGGATCACATGCGCCAGAAAATCTGCCACCACAGTATGCATGTGGGTTGCGCCCATGTCGACCCCCACCACGTAACCGTGTTGGGGATTGAGTTCCAGCAAGATGGGGCGTCGCCCACCGGTGGCCGGTCCGCTTTCAGCCTCGCGCACCAGGCCCGATTGCATCAAATCCGCCACAATCGCTGAAACGGTGGAGCGCGTCAGGTCAAGCTGGCGCGCCAGTTCAGCCCGGGAAATGCCGCCTGGAGTAAAGCGAATGAACTCCAAAACAGCTCTGCGGTTCAAATAGCGAAAATTGTAATTCGGGCTTGGAAATGCAATTGTACTGTTCACCGGGTGCTCTCGACTGGCTTGCCCATTCGTCCACTATTTATCACAAGTACAATCGAATTATGACACAAGACAGAACAGTTTGTCAATATGCCGAACAAAGCACCCTGGTCATTCAATCCAAAATCGTGACAAAAAGCGTGACAAAGGGGGCTATTTCTGCTCTCCACGATCAATTAGCGACAGGGCGTGCGCTTGTTTGATCGTAGAAACAACAAAGATACCGACCAGCAAAACCGTCACCCCAATCACGACCCAGTCATACAGCGTCAGCGACCAGCCAAAAGCGCCAAACACGGGATTGCCCACCCACAAGACCGTCATGTTGGCGCTGATCGCGATCAGGCGCGCCTCGGTGGGCCCCAACCCGCTGTACGAAATCGTGAATTCGCCTTTCACACAGGTGCGGATATACACCAGCACCGAAAGCATCAGGTAGCCAATAAACGCCAGGCAAGCCAAATCAAAGCGCACATACGGCGAAAGCCCCAACCCCATGAAGACCAGCGCCTCGTCGATTACATCCACCGTATGGTCGATAAAGAAGCCGTACAGCGGGCGCTCTACCTTGCGATAACGCGCCAGGGTGCCGTCCAGGCTGTCGCCAAACCAGTTGATCACAAAGCCCAGGCTGGCCAACCACAAAAAACGACTGTCCAGGTTGGTCAACACATAGCCGCTAAAGACCACTAAAGAGCCGATCACCCCCACCCCAGTCAGGATATCTGGCGTGACCCAGGCTGGCATGTGGGCCGCCAACCACTTCAACGCTGGTCGCTCCAATGGAGCGAGCCAGATTTCGTTGATACGACGGTGCTTCTTCAGATCAGACATAGCTCCTCCAGCTCCCCTCCAGGGCAGGATTTCAAGCTTTGTTCGATTCTACCTCATTCCACACCGGCCAGGTCATGCCCCATTGTTCGGGGTGGGCAGCGATGAATTGCTCTGCCTGAGCCAGGACGCGCTCGGCATTCACCAGCAGTTCCTCCCGCCGGTCAGCACAAGGAACCATCTCAAGTTGCGGCGCCGCCAACACTCGGATGCGGCCTTGCTCGTTCACCACCGGCGCCAACAGTTGCACCGGCGCGCCAGCGTTGATCGCCAGTTGAATGTAATGCACCGGCAAGTTCGCCGGGCGACCGAAAAAATGCGGTTTGTATTTGCCGTTGGGGATCGGGCGGTCGATCCCGGTCACCCCAATCTCCCCTGCCCGTAGGCGTTCCACCGTCCAGCGCAGGTTGTGCGGCGTAGCTGGCACAATCTCCACCCCCGCTCGCTGGCGCAGCGAGTGCTGCCAATCGATCGCCGGAGTGGTCTCGGGTAATGATAAAGCAAAAGCGCGCAAACCACGCCGCGCCAGGCCTTGCAGCGCCAGGTCAAAATAACACATATGAACACCCAGCACCAACAGCCCACCTTCTCGCTGGGCGCGGCTCTGGAGGATCAACTGCTCCAATGCTTCGTCTAACTCCAGGAATCCGCGTAGTGCAGCATCGTTTCTCAAGTAATGAAACAACAAATAAAAAGCCCGGACGGTGTGCCGCAATACCCCCTCCACACGCTCATCGAGCGCCGCCTGATCCAGCATTCCGCCGCTGATGGCCAACTGGTTGGAACGGATGCCTTGCACGAAAGCCAGGCTGGAGTCAGTGGCAGTTCGCCTGGCAATCCAGTCGCAGAATTTGAAACCGGCCTTCGGAGGCAAACAACGCGCCAATCCTAACCCGAAGTACCCTGCCATGTGACTGGACAACAGGCGATGCACATCCATTTGAGGGCGATTTTACCACGCACATTCCAGATTGAAAATGTGCACGCTGCTAGCATATCTAGAGACGGCCGAATCCAGCCGCAAGCGCCTGCAAGTGAATTTTTACGCCAGGAGAGCCTGAGCGGGTCAGGCAGATTTTTTCTTGCGTTTTTGCTCCAACCAGAAATACATACCCATGATTACGACCAGAATACCGATCACGCTCACGGTATGCCAGTTAAACCAGGAACCACCAGTAAACTCGCTGCGATAGAAAAATGAACCAATTAAATACAGGATATGCCAGATAGCGATGCTGACCACCAACACCCGCCAGGCGCTCCAGCGCTTTTCAAAACTGATCGCCAGGTTGCCCACCCCTAGCAGGCCGCCCCAGCCAGCCAAAATACGCGCCAGCAAAGGCGTCAACGACCAGGGCCAGATCTGGATAAAGATATTGGGAAAAATAAAGCCGGCAGTCGAAAGCAGTAAAATGGAGACGCCTAATAATCGTACCCCGAGCAAAAAAGCGCCTGGAATGATAACATCATCGGATTCGGGAGTTTGTGGATCAGTTTTTTTGTTCATCCACCAAAGATAGGGAACCAGAAAGGGAGTAACAGCGTAAAGAAACAGCCACATTTGAAAGGGGAAATGTCCGATATCGAAGCGCTCCCAATGCAGGATCGTGGCGATCATCATAAATGTGGTAAAAGCGGTCACCGCCAGATAGCCACCCGCCACGCGGTGCCATTGCTTGCCAATGGCGGTTTGCAAAAAGAGAAAAGAACCGCCCAGGTAACCTGAGCCCATATAAACCGCCATCAAAGATGGTTTGATTTCCCAGGAAAAATGCACCCCAGAAAGGTGAGGGAAGAAATACAAGATAATAAATGCTAGAACCAGGACGGGGACAATCAAAATCGCCACAATGCGTGTGATCGGTAGAATCCGATTATCTCTCATGGGGATATTCATGGCTTTCATCTCCTTGGAAAAAGTATAGACTAATATTAGAAAATAATACTATAAAGATCGTAATTATACAATAATTTTACCTTATCAATCTCGTTAATTACGCCTGCTTGAGTTGCGCACGTGTGATAAAATTCGCCCATGCCCATCCAGCTGACAATTCCGGCGCGCATCAACATTCTGGGCAATCCTGGGGACGCCAACGAAGGCGATTTCGCCACCATCTCAGCCGCAATCGATGTCTTTGCCCATGCCAGCCTGGCCCCTGCCAGCGCCCTGATCCTGGAGATGGAGGGTATACGCCAGGAATTTGCCCAACCGCCCTCCTTTCCACTGCCTTATGACGGCCAACTGGATCTCATGAAGGCCGCCTGCAACCGCCTGTACCATTTCAGCCCCGAACTGCGCAGCAAAATGCAGCTTGGCGGCGTGCACATCCGCTGCTGGAGCCATGTGCCTCGCCAGAGCGGGCTGGGCGGTTCTTCACTGTTTGTCTTGCTGGTATTGGGCGGGCTGCGCCACTTCTACGACCTCGACCGTCGCTTGCACAACGACTACTTGCTCGGCGAACTGGCCCAGCGCGCCGAAGCGATCGAATTGGGCATCACCTGCGGTTTCGCCGACCGTTACGTGCCGCTCTTCGGTAGCCTGGCCTACCTGGATTACCGCGGCAAGCTGCACCACCACCACCTGAACGATGAGCCTTATGTCACCTACGAACGCCTAGACAACCTGGTGGATGGCCTGCCGCTGGTGGCGATCACCACCGGCATTCAGCACAACTCCGGCAATGTACACGGCTGCATGCGCCCGCGCTACCTGGAAGAACAGGCCGCCTGGGAAAAAACCGGCGGCGAGCCCTTGCCCATGCTGCGCCTGATGCGCGCCGCCTGGGAAACCGCCTGGCGCGGCAAGATCGCCCTGCTGCACGGCGATTTGCCTACTTTTGGGGCGCTAATGAATACCAACCACCGCCTGGTGGATGAAATGATGCATTACTGTGGCTTTGAAGACGGCGCCGGATGGGCCGACAACCTGTTTATCCAGGCTGCGCTGGAACACGGCGCCCTGGGCGCCAAGCTGACCGGGGCGGGTGGGGGTGGCTCGGTCTTCGCCCTGACCGAACCCGGCCAGGAAGATAACCTGGCGCAGGCCTGGCAGCGCCTGGCTATAAGCCATCATTTAAATAATGTCTTTATATTCCAGCCCCGCATCTGTCGCCAGGGGCTGGTCATTACCGAGGAATAACCATGCAAGCTGTCATTCTTGCCGCCGGAAAAGGCTCCCGCTTACATCCTGTCACCCTGGCGCGTTCCAAAGCCATGCTGCCCATCCTGGGCAAGCCGCTCGTCGAACGCGTCATGGACAGCCTGGCGCAGTTTGGGCTGCAAGATTTTGTCCTGGTGGTTAACCCCAACGATCCTGATATCCTCGATCATTTCCAAAACCATTCGGCCTATAAAGATCACCTGCGCCTGGCTTACCAAAGCGAGCGTAAAGGCATGGCAGACGCCCTACGCCAGGCTGCGCCGTTGATCGAGGGTGACTTTGTGCTGTCTGCCTGCGACAACCTGGTACCCCCGGCTCACATCTCCGAACTGCTGCAGACCTGGAACAGCCACCCTTCCCCCAACGCCGTGCTCAGCCTGATGCCCATGCCGGTAGAAAAGCTGCGCAGCAGCGGCGTCGTCGCCTTGCAAGGCGATTGGATCATCCGGATTGTCGAAAAGCCCGCCCCCGAAGAGCGCCCTTCTGATATCGCCAGCCTGCCGCTCTACATCCTGCCGCAGTTGATCCTGGATTACCTGCCGGATATCCGGCTGTCGCCGCGCGGCGAATACGAACTGCAAGACGCACTGCAATGGATTATCGAGCGCCATGGCGGCGTGCGCGGCGTAATCACCCCCCAGCGCCAGACCGTCACCACCCTCAACGACCTGCTAGCGCTCAACCTGCACTACCTGGCTGAAAGCCCTGACCTGCTCGAAGTGAACTCGCAGGTTGGCGCGGGCGCCAACCTGCAGCCGCCCGTTTTTATCGCCCACCAGGTCACCACCGGCGCTGGCTGCACCATTGGCCCCAACGTCATCATCGAACCGGGCTGCGTGATCGGCGCGGGCAGCCATATTCACAACAGCCTGCTATTGCACGGCGCCATGGTGCCCGAGCGCGCCATGGTGGCCCAACAAGTGTGCTGGTAACCCGTGAATCGCGCCCAATTACCCGCAAAATTCACCCATCTCCTACCCCCTACCCTGGCGGTGATGAACGTCTTCGCCTGGTTGGTAGTGGTCGTTTTTTCGCACGCCCTGTTTCACTTCTTCTGGTACCTGCCCAGCTGGTTGCGCTACCTCACCTCGCTCGATATCCTGGCGATTGCCAGTTACACCTTTGCCATCTCGCTGATTGAGAGTGTGCTGCTGCTCTTGGGGCTGTTAGTTTTAGCCGCCCTGCTGCCTGGGAAACTCCTGCGCCAGCATTTTTCCACCCAAGGCGTCATTCTAGTCTGGATGCTCTCTGCCTGGGCTTTGTTGATTCTGAGCGCCATCAATTTTTTTCTGCCGCAGATTGTGCGCCTGCAGCGCGCCCTCCCCGGCGGCGAGTTGGTGATCAGCCTGGTGTTATTCGGGCTGGTGATCTTATCCGTGATTCTGGCGCCCTACTACCTGGCGCGCCGCCAGCCGGGCTTTGCAAAGGGCGTGTTGGCTTTGAACGAACGCGCCAGCTTCTTCCTTTATCTGTATGTCCCGCTCGGCATTCTCGGCCTGGCGGTTGTAATTCTGAGAAATCTTTGAATAATAACCTATGCGCAATCACTTGACTCGCCGGGATTTTCTGACCGTTTCAGGGCTTTCTGTTGCCTCACTGCTCGGTGGAAGCTTGCTGAGTTCTACAATTCGCCAACCTACCACCGCCCCGGCGCGCCCGAACCTGATTATCATCGTTTTTGACACCCTCTCTGCCCGCCATATCTCGCTGCATGGCTACCCTCGCCCCACCACCCCCAACCTGGATGCCTTTGCCAACCAGGCTTTCGTTTACCATGCCCATCACGCCCCCGGCAACTACACCATTCCCAGCACCGCCTCGCTGCTGACCGGGTTCTACCCGTGGAACCATGGCGCTTATAACAACCTGCCCGAGGCCAACACTGCGACCCAGAATATCTTCCAGGCTTTCCAATCGCATTACACCACGGCAGCCTTCATCCAAAATCTGCTGGCTGATTTCATCCTCGATCAATATGACAAATTTCTGGATTTGCACCCCAAGCTAGACGAGTTCAGCCTGACCAGCAGCCAGCTCTATGCTGCTGCAAATCGCATCTTCGATAAAGACAACCTGGCGGCGGCGCTTTCGACCCAAAACTTCTTGTATTCCACGCGCGACCGGCCTGGTTCGCTCTTCTTCTCCCTCATTGACCGCTTCAGCGCCCAGGCACTGCAGACGGTTTACCAGCGCCAATACCGGGAAGAATATCCCTATGGCCTGCCGTTTAGCTTCTTGAACAATATGTTGTTTGCCCAGCGCCCGGTTTTCGATGGCGTGGCAGACCTGCTGATAGGATTGCCCAGCCCCAGTCTGGCTTACCTGCATTTCTGGTCGCCGCACGAGCCATACCGTCCGCACAAAGACTTCAGCGGAATTTTCGCCGATCACCCCTGGCAGCCGCTCGAGAAGCCTGCCCAGGTGCTTGGCGCGCTGGGCTACAGCCAGGCGCGTTTGAACAGCGCTCGCACACGTTACGATGAGGGCCTCGCTCATATCGATGCAGAATTCGGCCGCCTGATCGAGCAGCTGCGCGCCAACGGGCTGCTCGATAACAGCACCATCATTGTCACCTCCGATCATGGCCAACTCTTCGAGCGCGGCATTGAAGGCCATTCCAACCCGCTGCTCTATGAACCTCTGTTGCACGTTCCGCTGCTCATCCGCACCCCAGGTCAAAACCAACGCCAGGATATCCACAACCTGACCAGTTCCATCGACCTGCTGCCCACATTATTACACCTGTCAGGTCTACCCGTCCCAACCTGGGTGGAAGGTCAAATATTGCCCGGCTTGGGCGGGGTCGACAACCCCCAGCGCGCCATTTTCGCCATTGACTCGAAAGAAAGCTCCTCAAATGACCCTCTAGAACACTACAGCCTGGCGATTTACAAGGCAGAATACAAGTTAACCGTTTACAATTATCTTCACCACGAACGCCAGGTCGAACTGTACAACCTGGCCGATGATCCGGAAGAGTTGAACGAATTGAGCCAACGCAAAACCAACCTGACCCAAGAATTGCAAGCCGAGTTGCGATCTGATCTGAATAAAGCCCGCCAACCGATTGTCTTTTGAACGGAGAATTGACATGTTCATTACCCGCCAACAACTCGAGGCCAACGAAGACCAGACCCTGGTCGCCTACGCCTGCCGCAACAAAGACTCCAAAGGGCGCGCCTTCGCAGAAGAAGAGCACGAATACCGCACGGCCTTCCAACGCGACCGCGAGCGCATCCTGCATACCACGGCCTTTCGCCGCCTGGAATATAAGACCCAGGTCTTTTTCAACTACGAAGGCGATTATTACCGCACCCGCCTGACCCACACCCTGGAAGTTGCCCAGATCGGGCGCTCGGTCGCCCGCGCCCTGGGCGCCAACGAAGACCTGATCGAGAGCATCTGCCTGGCGCACGATCTCGGTCACAGCGCCTTTGGCCATGCCGGAGAGACCGCCCTGGCGCGCCTGATGAAAGAGTACGGCGGTTTCGATCATAACAAACAATCTTTGCGCATCGTCACCATCCTCGAACAGCGCTATCCCGATTTCTCTGGCTTGAATCTGACCTGGGAGTTGCGCGAAGGCATCGTCAAGCACGAATCCGAATACGACATCGCCGACGCCAGTGATTACAACCCCGACCTGCGCGGCCACCTGGAAGCGCAGATCGCCAACGCCGCAGACGAACTGGCCTACACCGCCCACGACCTGGACGACGGGCTGCGCAGCGGCATGATCACCCCCGCCATGCTGGATGGCATCACCTTGTGGGAGATTTTGCTCGAAAGCGTCGGCGTGCGCGAGCGCCACCTGGACGACCTCACCCGCCACCGCCTGATCCGCCGCCTGATCGGCCTGGAAGTCAACGACCTGGTGCGCACCACCGGCCAGCGCCTGCGCGAGAGCAATGTGCATTCGGTGGAAGAACTTCAGCGCCTGCCCTACAATGTCATCAGCTTTAGCGAAGACATGCACCGCCGCAACCGCCAGTTGAAGGATTTCCTTTACAACAACCTGTATCGCCACCACCGCGTGGTACGCATGCAGGTCAAAGCCGAGCGCATCCTGAGCGATCTGTTCCAGGCTTACCAGAGCGAATCGAGCATCCTACCGCGCCATGTTCAAAACCGGATCGAGAAATTTGGCCTGCCGCGTACCATCTGCGATTACATCGCCGGTATGACCGACCGCTTTGCCCTGGAAGAGCATCGCAAGCTCTTCGATGCTGGGACGCAGCCATAGAAATAAGCTCCGGATAGTGTATAATCCTTTGTAAATATAACGGAGTACACATCATCATGAGAGAAGAACGTTTTTTAACCGCCGAAGGCGCCGCCAAACTACGCACCGAACTGGCTGAACTGGAAGGCCCACGCCGCAACGAAATTTCCGAGCGCCTGCGCAGCGCCATCTCGCAAGGCGACCTTTCTGAAAACGCCGATTATCACAAAGCCAAAGAAGACCAGTCTTTTCTGGAAGGGCGCATTCAGGAGATCAAGCAACTGCTCAGTGACGCCACGATCATCGAAGTGCAGCCTGGGAAATATGACAAAGTCGATATCGGCGCTCGCGTCACCATCCAGGAACTCGACGACCCCGACGCCGAACCCGAAATCTACGACCTGGTGGGCGCTAAAGAAGCCGACCCGCGCCAGGGTAAAATCTCGAACGAGTCGCCGATCGGTCGCGCCTTAATGGGCGCCTCGGAGGGCCAAATCGTAACCGCCCAAACCCCCGCCGGCCCGCTGCGTTTCAAAATTATCAAAATCAAGTAATTTCGAATGCGCAGAAGGAGTAAAGAAAAAACCGGCGGGCAAAACCCGCCGGTTTCTATTCTTGCGTCTTTCAATCCCCAGCGTCAGGCGCTTATTTCTGCCAGATCGACAGTTCCAACATGAACTGGTCGAAGAAGCTTTCGTCTGGCCCGGCGCCGTTGCCATAGGCCATCTGCGCCACACGCGCCACCAACTGCAAGGTATTGGTTTCCAATACCGTCTCAGCGCCCACTTCCGCCAACACTGGCTCGCCCTTGGCTTCCAGGCGTTGGCGCATCACCTCATCATAGAAGGCATAAGAGCTCATCACCACTTTGGTGACGGTCTGGATATCGTTCTTATCGAACAGCCAGACCTCGAAGGCGGCGACTTTCTTCGGCTCACCCACTCCGATCGTCTCAGAAATGCCCACTCCGCATTCACCCAGGAACTCGCCGGAAGCTGAATCGATGCTGAAAGAGTCATCAAAGAGATCGTCGCCCAACTTATACGAAGCCAGGAACTGCACCACCGGCGCTTCAGCGCCCTGGGTTGTGTAGTCGGTATAGGCTACCTGGCGCTTCGCCTCATTGGCTTCCATAGCCGGGGATTTTTCGCCCGTGCGTGTGAAGCCGCGCCCGCGCAGCAAAAACAGGTAAATCAAAACCGCTGCAACCACCAAAACGATCACGCACAGCAATGGCAGCAGCACGGAAGTGATCAAGTTGGTCTTCTTCGGCGCTTCTTCCTGCGGCGGCGTCTCGCCGGTGACCGGCGGCAATTGCAACGGCTCGCTGGAGACGATCGCGCTGAACTGCAGCACCAATTGTGGATCGAGCGCGCCAGGGTTGCTGGCAATTTCGTTGAGCGCTTTTTGGTTATCGTCTTCCAGGTAATCGAACTTGGCTTGCGCCGCCAGCGGATCGCGGTTATAACCATAGGATTCGATCGCCAATCGCAAATAATCGACCTTCTCGGCATAGATCAGGTCGCGGGGGTATGCACCGGAATAGGTAACCGGCCATATGCCCCAACCAATTGCCAGCCATCCAAATAACATGCCGACCACAAAAGCTACAATGCCGAGCACGACTGACTTGCTAAATTGTTCACGGATTACATTCATAGTTCATCTCCCGGACGATTTCTAGAGATTTTGACGACGCCAGGTATCAAGCAAACTTATCACTCATTAATCATTATTTTAGACGAATCTTCCAATTTACGCAACTCTTTTTAGAACTTGGTTCGTAACTGGTTCCCATGCAGCGCGCCCGCCTGGCTCTGGCGTCAGGTTTCTATCTCAAGAACGTTGCAAGAATTATACCTGACTGGCTTCCGCCATCTCATCTACGGTCACCTGGTCAAGCGAGAAGCGCTCTTCGCACTTGATACACTGGGCATTCTGCTTATCCGCCACCACCAGCAGCCCGCCGCACTCCGGGCACGGCTTGGGCAGGGGTAGTTTCCAGGAAGTGAAATCGCAATCCGGGTAGCGCCCGCAGCCATAGAACGTGCGCTTTTTGCGAGTCTTGCGCTCGACAATATCACCGCCGCAGGTTGGGCAGTTGACGCCGATCTTCTCCAACCAGGCTTCGGTGTGCCGGCAATCGGGAAAACCGCTGCAGCTAATGAATTTGCCATAGCGCCCCCAGCGGATCACCAACTCTTTTCCGCAATCCGGGCACTCCCGCCCGATCGGTTCCGGTCCCATGTTCAACTCAGGCATACGCTGTTCCGCCAGTTCAACCTGAGCAGCAAACGGCCCGTAGAATTCGCGCAACAACTTCACCCATTGCAAATCGCCAGCCGCGATGCGGTCCAGCCCTTCTTCCATATGGGCAGTAAAGCCTACGTCCAGCACTTCCGGAAAGTGATCAATCAACAGATCGTTGACCAGGATGCCGGTATCGGTAGGCGTCAGGCGTTTGTTTTCACGCATCACATAACCGCGCTGCTGCAGGGTGCCTAAAATGGGCGCATAGGTGGAAGGGCGGCCAATGCCGTTCTCCTCCAGGGTGCGTACCAGCGAAGCTTCTGAAAAACGCGGCGGCGGTTGGGTAAAATGCTGCTCTGGAATCAAGCGCACCAGGCGCTGCGCCTGCCCTTCCTCGATGCCAGTGGGAATGCGCGTCTCTTCTTCCTGTTCGGTCTTCTGGTCTTCATCGCGGGCTTCTTCATACACAATCAAAAAACCGTGGAAGCGGATGGCGGAACCCGAAGCGCGCAGCAAGTAGGTGTGGGCGCTGGTCTTGCCGGTCACTTCCACCGACAGCGTATCATACAACGCAACCGTCATCTGCGAAGCCACAAAACGCTGCCAGATCAATTGATATAAACGGAACTGGTCGCGGTTGAGAGATTCTTTCAGGGAGTCTGGCTGCCGCAGCACCGAGGTTGGGCGCACGGCTTCGTGGGCTTCCTGGGCGCCGCGTGACTTGGTCTTGTAGACCGGCGGCTCGGCAGGTAAGAAACTTTCCCCATAGCGTTCGCCGATGAATGCGCGCGCTTCTTGCTGAGCCACCTCGGCGACATTGGTCGAGTCGGTGCGCATATAGGTGATCAGACCGACCGCCCCACCCTGCCCGATATCGATGCCTTCGTAAAGCTGCTGCGCCAGGGCCATCGTCCGGCGGGCGGTATAACCCAGGCGGCGGGAGGCCTCTTGTTGCAGCGTGCTGGTAGTGAAGGGCGCCAACGGGCTGCGCCGGCGCTCACCGCGCTTGATCTTCGTAATTGAGTACTCCGCCTGTTCCATATCTTCCAGAATCGGGCGCACTACGTCTTCGCTGCTCAGTTCCGGTTCAACTTCATCCATGCGCGCCAGCTTGGCGGTGAAGGTTTGCTTCACCCCTTGCGGGCGAAATTCTCCGGCAATCGACCAGTATTCCACGGGTACGAAGGCTTCGATCTCGCGCTCGCGCTCCACGATCATTCGTAAAGCCACCGATTGCACCCGCCCAGCCGAAAGCCGGCTGCGCACTTTGCGCCACAACAACGGGCTCAGGCTGTAGCCCACCAGCCTGTCAAGCACGCGGCGCGCCTGTTGGGCGTCGACCAGGTGCATATCGATTTCGCGGGCATGTCCAAAGGCCTCCGCGATGGCTGGCTCGGTAATTTCATGGAACACCACCCGGTGAGCAGTTTTATGGTCGATGTTGGCGGCTTCCATCAAGTGCCAGGCAATCGCCTCGCCTTCGCGGTCGGGGTCGGTCGCCAGGTAGACTTCGGCGGCTTTTTTCGCCAGGTCTTTCAATTCCTTCACTACCGGGCGCTTTTCGTTCGGCACGCGATACTTCGGCGTGAAGTCGTTCTCCACATCCACCGAAAGCTGCGAGCGCAAAAGATCGCGAATGTGCCCGACAGATGCTTTCACGGTATATCCCTTGCCTAAAAAGCGCCCCACCGTGCGCGCTTTAGCGGGCGATTCGACAATCACCAACTTGCCAGAGCGCAGCGTCGCCCGGTCGGGTTTAACCATGCCCTCATGCGCGGGGGTGTAACCCATCCGATACAGGTTCACCCCGCATTCTTTGCAAACCCCGCGCGTGGCGGGGTTGCCAGTGCTGGTAAAGACCGGCTCGGGATTCTGAATTTCACGTTTGGTTTTACATTTCACACAATAAGCTTCCACCTTCGTATCCTCCTCGAAAGGGTCTTCGATCTGAAGCGTTTACAAATAGTCTTGCCCGGCTTTTTGCAACTGGCTGACTACCTGGCGGACGCGCTGCGCCTGGTCTTTGCGACATACCAGAAGAACATCGCCGGCGTCAACCACCACCAGGTCTTCCACGCCAATTGTAACAATCAACCGGCGCTCCTGGCTCATATAAATGAGGCAATCATGCGTGTCCAGCGAAACAATCTGGGGAGCGCCCATCAAGACATTGTGATCGGTATCGCACTCCAGGAAATCAAATAAAGCGTCCCAACTGCCGACATCGCTCCATCCCAACCCGGCGGCAGGGATCACCGCCGCCTGTTGGGCGTTTTCCATAATTCCATAATCGATGGTTTGCGGTGTGAGGGTTTGCCAGACGCGCTGCATAGTCTCTTGCTGGGCCGGGGTGTCCCAGGCGCTTTCGATTTCGGCCAGCCCGGCTGCCAGTTCTGGCATCTGGCGCTCGAATTCTTTCAAAATCCGCCCGGCGCGCCAGAAAAACATACCGGAATTCCAGACGTGATCGCCGCTGGCAATCATGGCCTGGGCGGTTGGCAGGTCTGGTTTTTCTTTGAAGCGCAGCACCTGGTAAGCCTGGCTGCCGCCATACTCGCCCAACGCCTGGCCGCTTTGGATGTACCCAAAGCCAGTGGCTGCAAAGCCCGGTTCGATGCCCAATGTCACCAGGTAATCATCCTGGGCGGCTGCATAAGCCGCCTGCAAATACTGGCGGAAGCGCTCTTCGTCGCGAATATAGTGATCGGCAGTCAAAATTGCCATGCTGGCTTGCGGGTCGCGCTTATGAAGCGCTGCCGCCGCCAGGCCAACCACCGAGGCTGTGCCGCGCGCCGAAGGCTCCTGCAGGAAATTCTCGTGTGGTATTTCTGGGGTCTGGGCGTGTAGTTGCCGCGCCAGGTCTGGCATGGCGACCACCAGGATACGTTCCGGCGGGATCAAGCCGACCAGGCGCTGCACCGAGGCCTGGTACAGACTGCGCTCATCGAACAGGCTTAACAACTGCTTGGGACGCGTCTGCCGGGAGAGCGGCCAAAGCCGTGTGCCGCCACCGCCGGCCATAATAACTGCATAATAGTGCTCGAAGGCTGGTTGGAAACCGGTCATATTCTCTGCCTATTCGTATCCATCTTCGCCCAGCGTGGCGCTGCCCGACCCCCAAGGGTCATATTCCGCCTGCGCCTCGAAAGCCGCTACATAGCGCATCCCGCCCACCTGGCGCGCCAGGCCTTTCAATTCCATCATCGTCAGAGCTGCCGAAACCTGCTCAATCGGCAAATCAGCCAGGGCGCGGATTTCATCGACATGCTGCGGCTGGCGGTTTAATATCGCCATCAGGCGTGCTTCCTCAGCGTTGGCCGGCAAAACCGCCCGCGCCGTCTGCTGCTGCCCAATTTGCTGCAAGTTGAGTTGCTCGAGCAAATCGGGGACATTCAAGTAGATCATCGCTCCTTGCCGGATCAGCATGTTCGTCCCCACGCTCTGCGGGGCGTACAGGTTGCCCGGCACGGCAAAAACCTCGCGTCCTTGTTCGACTGCAAAAGCAGTCGTGATCAAGGCGCCGCTTTTCACGCCGGCTTCGACTACCACCACCGCCCGCGACAAACCCGCGATAATGCGGTTGCGAGGCGGGAAGTTCAATGCTTCGGGCTGCGTTCCTGGTGGGTAATCGCTGATCACCGCTCCATTCTGCTCGATCTCAGACGCCAGGCGGCGGTGTTCCGGCGGGTAAATCTGATCGACCCCGCTGCCAAGCACCGCCAGGGTGCGCCCGCCCCTTCGTAAAGCGCTTTGATGCGCCAGGCCATCCACGCCGCGCGCCAGCCCGCTGACCACCGTCACG
>JAGUYW010000049.1 GCA_020061105.1 Anaerolineales bacterium
TGGAATGTTGGATATCACGTATTTACAAGGAGCAAACCATGTCTACTCAAATCCGTTTTCAATTGAATGAGTCCGATCTGCCGAAGTTTTGGTACAACGTCAACGCTGATATGCCGGTAACCCCGGCGCCGGTTTTACACCCACAGACGATGGAACCGGTGACGCCGGATTTCCTGTCTGCCTTGTTCCCGATGCCTTTGATACAACAAGAGGTGAGCACAGAGCGCTATATCGAAATCCCTGAAGAAGTGAGAGATATCTACAAACTCTGGCGCCCGACGCCGCTCTTACGGGCAGCGCGCCTGGAGAAATTGCTAGGCACACCAGCACATATTTATTATAAGCACGAAGGGGTTTCGCCTGCCGGCAGCCATAAACCCAACACTGCCATTGCGCAAGCATTTTTTAATAAAATTTCTGGAACCCACGCTTTGACTACTGAAACCGGCGCCGGACAATGGGGCACCGCGCTGTCATTGGCAGGCAGTTTCTTCGATATGGAAGTTGAAGTCTTTATGGTCAGGGTGTCCTACGACCAAAAACCTTACCGTCGCATTTTGATGGAAACCTATGGCGGGCAAGTGTTTGCCAGCCCAACGGACCGTACGCAGTATGGGCGCTCGCTGTTGGCAGAAAACCCCGACCATCCCGGTTCGTTGGGGATTGCGATTTCTGAGGCTGTGGAAGTAGCTGCTACCTCTGGTGGAAAGAAGAAATACAGCCTGGGATCAGTGCTCAATCATGTTTTAATGCACCAGTCAGTGATTGGTGAAGAAGCCCTAATGCAAATGGACCTGGCGGGCGAATATCCCGATGTGGTGTTGGGTTGTGTGGGCGGCGGCTCGAATTTTGCCGGGCTGGCTTATCCATTCTTGCGCCACAATTTGCTGGATGGCAAACGTACTCGCCTGGTGGCGGTTGAACCGATGGCAACCCCTTCGCTGACCAAGGGGATTTACGCCTTCGATTATGGTGACACGGCATGCATGGCGCCGATTGTGAAAATGTACACCTTGGGCCACGCTTTCCTGCCACCGCCCATCCATGCTGGCGGGTTGCGCTATCATGGTATGGCGCCGAGCATCTCGGCTTTGTATAAGGCCAATTATATTGAGGCGGTGGCTGTACCGCAGTTAGCCACCTTTGAAGCTGCGATACTGTTCGCTCGCGCTGAAGGCATTACACCAGCCCCAGAAAGCGCCCACGCCATCCGGTCTGCTATCGATGAGGCGCTAGACGCTAAACAGAAGGGCGAAAAGCGGGTGATCTTATTCAACTTATCTGGGCATGGCAATTTTGACATGGCTGCCTACCAGGCATATTTTTCTGGCAAATTGGGAGATTATGACTATCCAATAGAAGCAGTCACTGAAGCGCAGAAAAGTTTACCAATGGTTGCAGAAATGGCTTGATCTTTCGATGAGAAAATAAACTGTACATCGGCTTCTATTGCCCGATGCGATGGGAGCAGGCGTATCGAGTGGTTTTGGGTGTTATTGAGAGGGGCGGCTTAGGGAGGCCGCCTCTCTTCACTTCTTTTTTCGCCCCAGACCGTAAGCCTGGGAAACGGGCACGACGAAGAGGAAGCCGGTGTGTGGATCATCCAGGTTACCGATAATTTCCTGGGCTGCGGCGACCATTTGATCTACCATTTCCTGGTCTTTTACGACCGAAAATAAGGTGCGATGCAGTTCTTCCCGTACGCCGATAAAATCGCGCAGGCTGGGCATGAGCGGCATATCGTAGCGTAACTCTGCCTGTCGCAAACGTCCCAGGCCGGTGCTCTCCAGGATTGTGATTCCTGAAACCCCCAATTCTTCCCAGGCATCCAGAATGGGATGGCAATCATCTGGGTTATCGACAACGATAACAACGAGAAAGCTCATGATTTGTCTCCTGTTGGTTCAGTTTCAGGCTGTTTCTTCTTTGGAGCGCGAAATGTGCTGCGTAATAAGGGCGGGGTGATTAAGGTCGTGACGATAATCATACCGACAACCGCTGCGTAAACACTGGGGTTGATGATGCCCTGTTCGATGCCCACGGTAGCTACGATCAGGCCGACCTCGCCGCGCGAGATCATCCCGACGCCGAGTTGGGTGGCTTGCAATTGGGTGAAGCCGCCCCAATAGGCGCCCAGGCCAGAGCCCAGGATTTTCGCGATCACGGCTACTACCGTCATGGCAAAAAACAACCAGAATGCGTCTTTCGTAATCAAATGAATGTCAGCGTTCAGGCCTACATTAATGAAAAAAAGCGGCACAAATAATCCATAAGCGATAATGGAGATCTTGGTCTGTACACGGTCTTTCACCGGGCTTTGGGCAAAGATCAGCCCAGCCAGAAAAGCGCCAGTGATGGCCGCCATATTGCCAAGCATCTCTGCTGCCCAACCATACAGCAAAATGACAATCACTGTAAAAGCAATCAGCCCCTGGGTGACCGGCATTTCGCCTATTTTCCGGCTCAAGCGTGGAATAATCAACAAGCCTAGACCTACACCGAAGACCAGGAACAACACCATGCGTAAAATCACCGTCAGAACACTGACCAGGCCGCTGGTTTCGGCGCTGGGGTGGTACAGGGCGGTAAAGATCGATAATCCTAGCACAACCAGAATATCGTCGAACACTGCCGCTCCGAGCAGACTGATCCCAACCCGACTGCGCAGCACTTTGAGTTCCATCAAAGTTTGTGCGGAGATACTCACGCTGGTGGCGGACAGGATCAATCCGAGAAAAATTGCCTCGATAATCCCCATCGAGAATCCTAGACCCAGCCCTGCCCCCATCAGCACGGGGAAAATGACACCAAGCGTACCTGCCAGGGCGGCTACCTTGCCTGATTTTGCCAGGTCTGATAGATGTAGTTCCAGCCCGGCAATAAACATCAACAACAGCACACCGATTTCTGCCAGTTCAAAGATCACCTCAGATAGGTGTTTATATTCATTTATGAAATAAGCCTGGTGCAAAATATCGATCAAAGAAGGACCGAGCAGGATACCAACGAGCAATTCTCCAAGCACCGAGGGCTGTCCAAGCCGGTAACTGATATAACCGCCGATTTTTGCGGCGGCGATTAATATTGCTAACGCCAGTGATAGTTGAAGAAATGGAGTCAAGGTGTCTTTTCTCGAATATCGTTATTTTTCCGTCTGGCGAACCATTTTTCCAGTTCGATGGCGATAAAAACCAGGCTGCTCAATCCCAGGCTAATGCCCAGGTCGGTTGGGCTGAGCGGGCGGGTGTTAAAAATGGATTGAAAGGCCGGTAAATAAAGAACAGCCAATTGTAAGCCAAATACCAGGATAGCCAGCGCTGCTCCGGGCAGGTTGGAGCGGATGCCGATTTGAAAGAAAGAATCGCGCCGGGAACGGCTTGCCAGAGCTTGAGCCATCTGGCTGAATGCCAGGGTAGCGAAAGTCATGCTTTGCCAGTTACTGTTAGGGTCGACGCGCCAGTACAGGTACCCCAGGCCGAGCGCCAGAGCGCCGATCAGCGCGCCAACCCATAAAACCTGCCGGTACATACTGCCGCTAAAAAATCCGGCTTGGGGACTGTAGGGCGGGCGTTGCATATTATCTTTCTCAGGCGGCTCCAAGCTCAAACCAAGGCCGAGCAAGCCGTCGGTGAGCAGGTTCAGCCACAGCAATTGTAGCGGTTCGAGCGGTAAGGGCTTGCCCAACAGCGGGGCAAGCAACATGACAGAGACTTTGCCAATATTGCCGGCTACCGAAAAGCGAATGAATTTGCGCAGATTATCATAAATCGTGCGGCCTTCTTCGATCGCTGAAACAATGGTGGCAAAATTGTCGTCTTGCAAGACCATCTCTGCCGCTTCTTTGGCGACATCGGAGCCGGCAATGCCCATGGCGACGCCAATATTGGCGCGCTTAAGCGCCGGGGCGTCGTTGACGCCGTCGCCGGTCATCGCAACAATCTGGTCAAGTCCCTGAAGGGCTGCCACAATACGTAATTTGTCTTCGGGTGAAACCCGGGCAAAAACTGAAACCCGCATAGCGGCTTCGCTGAGTTGCTCGTCTGTCATACGGTTCAGTTCGACCCCGGTTACAACGCCTGCGTCCTGCTCGTCATCCTGAATTATGCTCAGTTCCCGGGCAATTTGCCGGGCAGTCAGCGGATGGTCGCCGGTGATCATCACCGGACGAATACCCGCCGCCCGGCAGGTCGCCACGGCGTGTTTGACCTCCGGGCGCGGTGGATCGATCATGCCTACCAAACCCACCAGAGTCAGGTTCTTTTCCAGTGTCTCGGCCTGGCCTTGCTCCGGCATGCTGCTGAGGGTCTGGTAAGCCACTCCTAACACCCGCATCCCTTGTTGGGCCAGGTCGTCGTTGGCCCGCTCGATGCGCGCCTGCCAGGCGTTATCCAATGGATGAACGGTACCATCCAGCCAGACCTGAGAGCAAATCCCCAACAGGCCATCGACAGCGCCTTTGGTGAAAGCCAGATATTGCGTTTCCGGCGTTGCCGGGATGGCGAGCGAGGGAAAATCTTGCCCACTGTTGGCGCTCAGGGTGTGGACGGTGGTCATGCGCTTACGGTTCGAGTCGAAAGGCACTTCGGCGAAGCGTGGAAAAGCCTCGTTCAAAGCATCTTGCGACAGGCCATAATTTGCCGCTGCCAGCAGCAGGGCGCCTTCGGTGGGGTCGCCCAAGGTTTGCATACGTTGGTGATCGGAAGAAATCACCAGCGAGGCATCGTTGCAAAGCGCGCCTCCAGCCAGCAAGAGTGAAATTCCAGAGCGCTGGACAGGCAGGCTCTGCTCGCCGGTAGGGGCTAGCAAAGCCGGGTTGCGGTTGCGCATTTCTGGAGAGATTTCGATGCGCTCACCGGCGACATCCAGGGCGACCACAGTCATTCTGTTTTCGGTTAAGGTGCCGGTCTTGTCGGTGCAGATGACGGTGACCGAGCCGAGAGTTTCGACGGCTGGCAATTTGCGGATCAAGGCGCGTCGTTTGAGCATGCGTTGGGCGCCGAGCGCCAGGGTGATAGTGACAACCGCTGGAAGTCCTTCAGGAATAATGGCGACAGCGATGCTGACTGCTGTTAACAACATATCCCCCAGCGGTTCGTCGATCAGCAAGCCGCCGATCAAGACAAACCCGGCTACAATCACCCCTACCACTGCCAACAGTTTGCCCAATTGGTCCAGGCGGCGTTGCAGCGGGGTTATCTCGGTAGAGACCTCTTGCAGTAAGCTGGCTACTTTACCGAGTTCGCTGCGCATACCCGTGGCAGTGACGATGGCTTTGCCGCGCCCATAGGTGATCGTTGAGCCCATGTAGATCATATTACGCCGGTCGCCAAGCGCCAATTCGCCAGGAGGCAGCATTTGGGCGTCTTTATCCACTGGCTCGGACTCACCGGTCAGGGCGGCTTCTAGGGCGCGCAGATTGCTGCTCTCGAACAGGCGCGCATCTGCCGGAACAAGATTGCCAGCCTCCAACCAGATGATATCGCCTGGCGCCAGGTTGCGCGCTGAAATTTGGCGCAGATTGCCATCTCGAAGCGCCTTCACCACCGGCGCGGCCATGCGTTTGAGAGCCGCCATGGCGCGCTCGGCGCGGTATTCTTGTACAAAACCTAGCAAGGCAAAGAGCACAACGATAGCGCCAATTGCAATGGCGTCTTTGGCTTCGCCTAACAAGGCCGATAGCGTTGCTGCGCCAAGCAAGATCAACGCCATGCTGGAAGTAAATTGTGCCCATAGAATAGCCAGCGGCGATTGCAAGCCAACTTCGGTCAGTTCGTTCGGGCCGAGTTCAGCCAGGCTTGCAGCAGCCATAGTCTCGTTCAAGCCATTTTCCAGGCTGGAGTTTAATTCCTTAACAACTTCTTCGATTGGGGTTTGGTGCCAATTTGTCATAGTAAGTATTGGGATGATAAAAAAGATCATGCGGGCAACGGATTGAACTGATCGTTCGCTTTACCGCTGCCCGCATAATTGTACTCCAAATAATTTGGCAGAGAGTATTATCTGTGATAATCCCAGCCTGTCAGACACCCAATTCGCTGCGCAAACGCAGGTAACGCAAAATTTGTTCTCGGGAAAGCATGCCCACCAGTCGGTCGTCCACCAAAACGGGAACCTGAGCAATGTTGGAATTATCCATCAATTGCAAAGCTTCCAATAGATCGGTATTCGGGTTGACCGAAGCCAGACGGTTGCTGGGCATCATGGCTTGTTCGGCGGTCGTAAAGCGCCATTTCTGCTGGGGGATGGCCGAGATGTCGCGCAGAGTTAGAATGCCGCGCAGGTGATCTTGATCGGTCACCACAAAGCAGCGCTGTCCACCGGTCAGGATGCGTTCCTCAACCAATTGGCTAAGCGGGGTCAGGCCGGGGATTTCGGCGCACTCACGCGTCATGGCTTGCCCAACCGTCACGCCGCGTAAGGTCTCAGTGACATTCAGTTGCGCGTAAGCCGATGCAGCGGCGTTTTGCAGGAACCATCCGATAAAGACCAGCCACAGGCCGTTCATGAAGTTGCCGCTCAACATGCCGAACACCCCAAAACCGATGAACCCAAATGCCACGATCTGCCCGCTGAACGAAGCCACCTGGGTGGCGCGGCGGAAGCTATTTGTCCACCTCCAAACCAACGCCCGCAGTACCCGCCCGCCGTCCAATGGGAAGCCGGGGATCATGTTGAAGATCGCCAGGATCAGGTTAATGCGCGCCAGGTACAGGCTGGGCGCAGCCAGGAAGGGGACAGTCTGGTCGAGCAGCCAAAGCCCGCCAAACAAACCCGCCAGGCCCAGGCTGACGATCGGGCCAGCGACGGCGATGCGAAATTCAGCGCCAGGCGATTTTGGCTCCTGCCCAATCTGAGCGACGCCGCCGAAGATAAATAGAGTGATGCCTTTGACGGGGATCTTATTGCGCAAGGCAATAAAGGAGTGTCCAAGTTCATGCGCCAACACAGAGCCGAAGAACAACAGGCTGGTGATCACGCCTAAAGCCCAATTCGTTGTCCCGCTCAATTGTGGGTATTCATTCGGAAAATAGCCGACTGCCAGTGACCAGGAAATCAGACCGAAGATCAAAAACCAGCTGATATGTAATCCGATCGGGATGCCCCAGATCGTACCAAGTTTAATGCTTGCGTTCATAGTAACCTCCATTCTCTTGCCGACTTTGCTATTTTAACATGGTGAAGACGGGGTGTCAATATATTGTGCAGGTTATGACCAGATATATAATGGATTTCTTACACACGCTGCCAGCAATTGGCTATCCGAGATCAGCCATCGGCTTCAGGACGCCAACATTTGGCTATCAGCAATTATCCGTTGGTTTACAGGCGCCAACGGCCAGGCTGCTGGCGCCAGGCCTATTGGATTGGGCTGACCGGTGGCGGCGACAGTTCATGCGAAACCTGATCGAAGATTTTTCGTACATAAATGGACAGGCCATAGGTTGATGGAAAACTCAAGTATAATCTTGGGGCTGGGTGCTGAGAGGAGCTTATTTTGGTAACCATTACGGCGATCATGCATTTCATTAACATTTTGTTGATGTTTCTAATCCCGGTGGGTTTGGGCATCTTCCTGGCGCAGCGCTGGCGCTTGGGGTGGCGTTGGTGGTGGATTGGTGCGGTCACTTTCGTGCTTTCGCAGCTTGGGCATATTCCGTTCAACGCTGGGGTAACGGCGCTGTTTCAACAGGGCATCTTGCCCGCGCCACACGAAAGCTGGCGTTTTGCTTTCAATGTGATCTTTCTGGGATTGAGCGCCGGATTATGGGAAGAATGGGCGCGCTATGGCATGTATCGTTGGTGGGCAAAGGATGCCCGCACGTGGCGGAGTGGGTTGGTTTTGGGCGCCGGACATGGAGGGATTGAAGCTATTCTAACTGGCGTAATTGCCATCCTGACCCTTTACAACATGATACTGGCTAGCAGCATGGATATCACGACTCTGGTGCCTGCTGATCAGGTCGCCCTGGCGCTCAGCCAGATCGAAGGCTATTGGTCGGCGCCGTGGCACTTGATAATGCTAGGCGCTTTAGAGCGCTGTTTTGCGATAGTGTTTCATCTCTCTGCTTCGCTGTTGGTGATGCAAGCTTTCACCCGCCGCCAGCTGCGCTGGGTCTGGCTGGCGGTAGCCTGGCATACTGCCCTTAACAGCGGCGCGGTGGTATTTTTTCAACTATGGGGCCCGTACTGGGCGGAAGTATGGTTGGGATTGACCACCATCGCCAGCCTGGGAATTATTTGGAAGCTGCGAAGCCCAGAGATAGAAGAAGAGGCGCTGCCAGCGCCTGCGCTGCCGCCAGCGATGGACGAAATCCCTGCGCTGCCAGTGATCGAGCCGGATGAAAGCATCGAGAACCTGGAAAATACGCGCTACAATTAGCAGCGGAGAAAAGTCATGATTCAAACTGAAAACCTGACCAAAAAATTCAAAACTGTCCTGGCTGTCGATAACCTGGACTTACACGTCAAGCAGGGCGAAGTGTTTGGCTTTCTTGGCCCGAACGGCGCTGGCAAGACGACCACGGTGCGCATGTTAGCCTGCCTGATCGGCCCAACCAGCGGGCAGGCGCGCGTGAATGGCTTTCGAGTGGGCGAGCAAGATATCGAAATCCGCCGCACGGTGGGGATCTTGACTGAGACGCCTGGCATGTACGACAACCTGAGCGCCGAGTATAACCTGCGCGTCTTTGCCAGCCTGTATGAAGTCAAAGATATCCCCGGGCAGGTAGAGAAATACCTGCGCATGCTGGGCTTGTGGGAGCGCCGCTTTGACGAGGTGGGAACGTTTTCGAAAGGTATGAAGCAAAAGCTGGCAATCGCCCGCGCCCTGATGCACGAGCCGCGCATCCTGTTCCTGGATGAGCCAACTGCCGGGCTGGACCCCGAGGCCTCGCGCCTGGTGCGCGATTTCATCGCTGAACTGCGCAAAGAAGGACGCACGATCTTCCTGTGCACACACAACCTGGACGAGGCTGACCGGTTGTGCGACCGGATCGGCGTGTTCAAGTCACACTTGCTGGTGGTGGATACCCCAGCGCGCCTGCGGGCGCAGGTTTTCGGAAGGAAAGTTGTCTTTCATTTGCGCCAGGCAGATCAAGCTTTGGCTGACCGCGTGACCGCGCTGCCCTTTGTCAGCGAAACGAAGCTGGTGGATAATAAACTGCTGGCCACCCTGGACGACCCGGAACTGCATAACCCCGATATCCTGCGTTTATTGATCGGCGCCGGGGCAGATGTGCAATTTGTCGGCGAACTGCGCCACTCCTTGGAAGATGTTTACCTGCGCCTGGTGAAAGAAGCCTGATTCAGTTATCGAGAAAATAGTGAGAAAAGCAGATGGATAAAATCAAAACCCTGGTTCGTAAAGAATGGGCAGAAGTTTTCAAGAATAAGATGGTTTTCTTTACCGTCGCATTCTTGCCTTTGATGATGGTTGTGCTGCCGCTGGGCATCTTGATTGGCATGGGCGGCGCTGGTGAAAGCATTCCTTCCGATGTAGGTGAGATGCCGGCGCAGTTCAGCGCTTTTTGCCGGGAAGACCTGGAAACCGGCGAATGCTTTCAGGTTTTTATGGTCAGCCAGTTTATGATCATGTTCATGATCGTGCCTTTGGCGATCCCAGCCACGATTGCGGCATATTCGATTGTCGGCGAGAAAACCACCCGCACCCTGGAATCGATCCTGGCTACCCCGATCACCACCATGGAACTGCTGCTGGGTAAGAGCCTGGCAGCGCTCATCCCGGCAGTGGCGGCTACCTATATTGCTTTTGGTATTTATGCGATCGGAGTTTGGGTGATTGTTCGCGATATGCGCCTGTTTACTGCCATGGTAGACGCCCGCTGGTTGCTGGCTGTTTTCCTGGTGGGGCCATTGATGGCGTTGATGGCGGTCAATTTCAGCCTGATGGTCTCCTCGCGGGTGAATGACCCGCGCGTCGCTGAACAGCTTTCCATGATCGTGATCCTGCCGGTGGTCGGTTTCTTCTTGGGGCAGATCGCCGGGTTATTCGTGATCAACAGCAACCTGGTGCTGATCACGGCGGCGGTGTTGGTGGTGATCGATGCCATTCTGGTGTATGCAGCCGTGCAATTGTTCCAGCGCGAGACCATCCTGACGCGCTGGAAATGAATATGATTGGCCTGGCGCGCCACTTGTGCGCGCCAGGTCTGACATCACAGAAAGAAAATTCACTATGAAAAAGATTGTATATTCCCTAATGGTTGTGTTTCTCTTATCCCTGGCAGCGACATCGGTTGCCGCTCAGGAAGAAACGCCTGTTTTGAAACTCGGCTTGAACCGCGATTTTGGCTATGGCGGGCGCGGCGAAATTCAGGGCACCTTTACCGCCCGGGTGAGCGGCGTCGATAATCTACAACGGGTAATTTTCTATATCGACGAACAGGTGATGGGCGAAGTGACTGAAGCGCCCTTCAGCCTGCGTTTTCACACCGATAATTACGAGCAGGGTGCGCATGTTTTGTACGCGGTGGGTACCACCAGTGATGGACAGGAACTGCGTTCGAATGAAATTCGCACCCGCTTTGTCAGTGCAGAACAAGGCTGGCAGGCTGCCATGACATTCTTGGTGCCGGTGTTGGTGATCGCCGGCCTGGCAATGGTGGTGCCGTTCATCACCAGCGCTCTGGGCGGCAAAAAGTTGAGCACACTACCGCCTGGCGCGCCGCGTAAATACGGCGCGGCGGGTGGAGCGATCTGCCCCAAGTGTGGGCGGCCATTTTCACGCAATTTTCTCTCGCCCAACATGCTGGTGGGCAAGCTGGAACGCTGCCCGTTCTGCGGAAAAATCAGCATTGTCCCCGCGGCCTCTGCCGAGGCCTTGCGCGCTGCCGAGCAGGCCGAACTGGCAGATGCTCAAAACCAGGGCTTACAGAGCGCTGTGAGCGAAGAAGAACGTTTGCGCCGAGATCTGGAGAAATCGCGCTTTGATGATGTGTAAATCCGGCTGGAGATTGTTGGGATTGCTGCTGGCGTTAAGCGCACTGATAGCGGCTTGCACACCGCAAACGCCGGCGCCCACGGCAGTCTCGCTCCCTACCGCCTCTCTGCCAACCAGCGCGCCTTCGCCAACCATCCTGGCAGAAACGATCATCCCAACTGAACCCGCTCCGCCCACTCAGACGCTGGCGCCGCCGCCAAGCGTGCAAGGGGTGCGGGCGGTTTATGTTAAAGAGGGGCAGCTGTGGATATGGGATTCTGGGCGCGCCTCTCCGATCACAGAAAATCTACCCGTCTATTCCCCGCGTCTTTCCGCTGACGGGCAGTTGGCGGTCTTTTTGCAGCAGGTGGATGCCTTTCACCTGGAATTATGGGTCGCCGGGCTTGAGGCGGCGCCACGCCGGTTGGTCAGCGTAGCTGACCTGGATCAGATTGGCGCTGATGTACGCCTTTCTGGCGCGCTGGCGATTAACCCGCTGCAATTTGCCTGGGTCGGGCAGAGCCATACCATTGCTTTCAACAGCCAGCAGGTCTTCAACGGCCCGATTCCGGCGCCGCTGGATGATCTTAACCAGGTGAATGCGGATAGCGGGGTGCTGCAATTCACGTTGTTGGCAGGCTGGGGTGGGGCATTTGCATTTTCGCCGGATGGCGCCCGGGTTGCCATCTCGACTCCAACTCAGATTGTTCTGGCGGATGCCAATGGCGGAAATTACCGCCTGGCGCTGACCTATGATGCGGTTCAAACGTATACTCAGGCGCGTTACTACGCCCAACCGCGCTGGTATTCAGACTCGAGCGCCCTGTTAGTGGTCATTCCGCCAGTCGACGCCCTGGCAGAAACGCCGCAAGCCAGTGAAATGTGGCGTATCCCCTTGCAAGGCGCGCCAGAGCTGCTCGGGCAGGTGTATGCCGTGCCCGATTTCGATACGCCAATTGCATTAGCGCCGGATTTATCTTTTTTGCTTTACCTGACTGAAACCGGAGAGCCGAACCAGATTTTGCGAACGCTCCACATGGCTGGGCTGGATGGTTCGGGGGTGGTTGCATTGGTCAGTGGAGTGCAGTTGCGTTTCTACGGTTGGGCAGGGGAAAATGGGAACTTCTTTTATGGACAGGGGGAAACGCAAGAACTTTTCATGGCTGGACCAGGAACAACCAGCCAGGCCCTGCGACCGGGCGTCGAGGGCCTGTTGGAACCGCGCTGGTTGGGCAATGGCTGTTACACCGTCGTACAGCAATTTCCGGACGGTTTCGAACTGCAGCTGGCGCGCCTGGGCGGCGGGCTGGTGGTGATCGACCGTTTTACCAGCTACCCGGCCTACGATATATGGGCCGAAAATCCCTGCCAGTAGGTTATTCTCGCTCTGCGCCGGTCGCCACCGGGCGAGTGCGTGGGGCGATCCACTCGCTCCACGAACCGGCGTACAAGCGCCCCTCGCCCAGCCCGGCGTGCAGCATGGCCAGCAGGCTGTGAATCGAAGTCACCCCCGAGCCGCAATAAAAAACGCAGCCTTCCGCCGGCGTGTCGCCGCGTAACTGCTGGTAATGGGCGTGTAATTCTTGCGGGCTGTGAAAGCCGCCATCTTCGTCCAGATTCTCCAGATAGGGGGCGCTGTAAGCGCCTGGGATATGCCCGGCGATCGGATCGATGGTCTCGTTTTCGCCGCGGTAGCGCTCGGCAGCGCGCACATCGAATACGCGATGAGACGGATCGTGACGCATGGCGTCGATCTCATCGGCGCTGACGAAGATTTCTGGGCGTACCTGTTGTGCCACAAAGCTGCGCCGCTCCCGGCTTTCCACGCCGCCGCGCACCGGGCGTTCTTCGTTCACCCAGCGCTGCCAGCCGCCGTCCAGCACCGCTACGGCATTGTGACCGAGCCAGCGCAGCATCCACCACACGCGCACCGCAGCCAACGCCCCGCCGGCGTCATCGTACACCACCACCTGACAGGTAGGGTCGATGCCCAGGCGCGAGAAGGTGTCGCAGGCCTTTTCAACGGAAGGCCACGGATGGCGTCCGGTTACGCCTGGGATGATCGGGTTGGAAAGGTCGTGGTCCAGATGGGCGTACACCGCCCCAGGGATATGCGAGCGGGCGTAGTTGATCTCGCCGCGCTCTGGAGCGGTCAGGACAAAGCGGCAGTCCACGATCGCCCAGTCGGGATCTTGAAGGTGTTCGGAGAGTTGGGAGGTGGAGATGAGTGTAGTGTGAGTCATGGGAGGAAGTGTTGCATAACAATTGTGTTGTGGGTCGAAATTTTGGAGTTGTTATTTTTTTCTTTTGTTCTGGACAATTATTGTACCATGTTGGGAGATGGAAAGATCTTTATTTACTATCCTATCACAATGGAAATTTCATTTGTAGAAACTTCCGGCGCATGAACGGCATAGTCAATCAGCTGAACGGGGTCAATCAAGCTGGGCGAATTTTTCACAAAAGTCAATCGTAATTTGGACGACCTGCTCGAGCTCCACGTCGAGGGTGATGACATGGGTGGATTTTTCCATCCAATGGTGCTCTTTGATAGTAGAGCGAACCTGGCTGAACAGGAAACTGCCCGCTTCGGGATGCACGGAAGTATCCAGGCGGCCTTGCAAAGCCAGGATGGGCTGCTGGATATGCGGCAGCCTGCCCAAGACGACTTTTTGAAACTCGAGCAGTTGTACGGCAGCTTTGAGGGGCAGCCCGGGGTAGCCTTGCCAGACGTCGCTGCGATCGAGCGAGGCGCGCCCGGTCTGCGGCATGAAAGGCGCCGCCAGGCGCAGCTTGATTTTGTCCGCCTGGGATAAGGTGAGCTTGACGGCCGGTGAATAGCAAAGAACCCCGGCGATCTCAGGATGCTGGCTGGCCAGGTACAGGGCGAGCAAGCTGCCCATCGACTCGCCGCCTACGAAAACGGAATCGCAGCAGGCAGTCAGCCGCTGGTACAGCTCTTCGCCGGCGGCGGCCCACTCTTGCCAGCGCGCCCGGTTCAGATCGGCCGGGCTGGCGCCGTGCCCGGGCAGCAGCGGCCCGGCAACGGTGTAACCGTGTTGGTGCAATGCGTCTGCCAACTGGCGCACTTCCCAGCAGGTGGCAGTAAAGCCGTGCGACAGGAATACGCCTGTCTTTCCGCCTTCCAGAAAAAATGGCTCGCCATCGAAGTGTGGGTTGTGCAGTTCTGGGTTTTGCATTTTTTCCTCCTTCGGAGCGTCCGGTGAGTGGGCGCTGCCTGATATGGGGTGATTATACTTGATGGAATGGGAAGTGCGGTGGACAATGGATTGGGAGAAATGAAACGCCAAGGCGCGAAGGGCGCGAAGGATGCTAAGGTTTAATGGATTTCTTAGCATGTCTCTGCGCCTTTGCGAGAGGCAAGCAATGCGTGATGGGCAGAGGAATAGTCTCTTGCAAAGCTGACAAAGAATAAAGACTTAAACTTTGCGACCTTTGTGACTTTGCGTTTAAGAATAATTTACCCTTTGTCTATAAATTTGAGTACGGATGGAGTGGAATACAGAAATGAAAGCATTTTACCTGCTGCTTTCGAGAAAAATCCTGTATACTTAGTGTTAGCCAAGGGCGATTGCATCCATCAAGCTGGAGGGTAGGACATGCCGCTTTCGACCGGACAGATTCTGAATAACCGTTACCGCATTGTCAAGCTGCTCGGGCAGGGGGGCTTTGGGGCGGTCTATAAGGCTTGGGATACCAACCTGAACGGGCCGTGTGCGTTGAAAGAGAATAAGGAGACCTCGCCAGTTGCCCAGGCGCAGTTCCAACGCGAGGCTTCCATGCTCTTTAACCTGCGCCATCCCAACTTGCCCAAGGTGTTCGACTCTTTCATCATCACCGGTCAAGGTCAATACCTGGTGATGGAATATATCGAGGGGCAAGACCTGGCCGAAAAGCTCGAGCAGGCTAAGGCGCCGCTGCCGGAGGCCGAAACATTGGGCTGGGTGCGCCAGGTATGCGACGCCTTGCAATACCTGCATGAGCAAAAGCCGCCGGTCATCCATCGTGATCTCAAGCCGGCCAATATCCGCATCACACCGCAAGGCCAGGCGGTGCTGGTCGATTTTGGGATTGCCAAGGTCTATGATCCGAGCTTGCGCACCACGGTGGGGGCGCGGGCGATGACGCCCGGTTATTCGCCCACCGAGCAGTATCTCAGCCAGGGGCGCACGGACGCCCGCTCGGATGTGTATGCATTGGGGGCGACGCTTTACAACCTGTTGACCAACCAGGTTCCGCCTGAAGCGCCCGAGCGCAACATGGGCGTTGAGCTGCCCTCGCTGCGCTCGACCAACCCGGCTGTCTCGGCGCATATCGAAGCGGCTGTGCAAACCGCCCTGCAAATGCTGCCCGAAAAGCGCTTTCAGAGCATGGCGGATTTCAAAGCTGCCCTGGCTGCGCCGCAAGGGGCCCTGGTCTCGAAGCCCATCCCGGCTACCCAGGTTACTCCCTACCAACCTTCTCCCGCCAGCCCAACCGCCGTAAGGGCGGACGGCGTCCGCCCTGGAATGCCCAGCCCGCCCGGCCAACCATCCGCCGGGACGATCGCGCTGCCCGCCAGGCTGCCGTGGGGTTGGATTACCGGAGCAGGGGTGTTGTTGGTAGTGGGAGCGCTGTTGGTGGGCGGGCTGCTGCGAGCGTTGGGCAACTGGCGAGAAAGCCTAACCGTGATTACAGCCGCCGCTGAAACGCAAGCCCGCATGACGGAGCTGGCCGCCGGGCTGGAACCGACCTTACCGGTCACTCCGGCAGTGGCGCCAACCGAGATATCACGCCCCACGAGCACACTCCCTCCAACCGAGAGGCCGCGTCCCACGGCCACACACACCCCAGAAGGCCTGCCGTCGACCATCACGGATGACAAAGGGGTGGTGATGAACCTGGTCCCCGCCGGCAGCTTCATGATGGGCAGCGAGAGCGGGGATGGCGATGAAAAGCCAGTTCATGAGGTGTACCTGGATGCGTTCTACATCGATGTCTACGAAGTGACCAACGGATTGTACGCCGCCTGTGTGCGAGCTGGGGTTTGCAGCGTTCCAGGCAGCAGTAAATCTTCCACGCGCGACAGCTATTATGGCAACTCGCAGTATGCACAATACCCGGTGATCTATGTGAGTTGGAACGACGCAGTCAAATTCTGCGAATGGCGCGGGGCGCGGCTGCCGACGGAGGCGGAGTGGGAGAAAGCGGCGCGGGGCGGGTTGGAGGGGAAGAAGTATCCGTGGGGAGATGAAGCGCCGGTATGTCGTAAAGGGGCAATGAACGGCGCAAAATTCGACGATGATGGTGATTGCAACGATACAGACACTGAACCGGTCGGAAGCTACTCGCCGAATGGCTATGGCTTGTATGACATGGCGGGGAATGTGTGGGAATGGGTGCAGGATTGGTATGACAGCAGCTATTATGGGAGCCAGTCAACTTGGAATAATCCCAAGGGACCTTCGTCAGGACAGTACAGGGTGCTGCGCGGGGGCGGTTGGATCGACCTTTCGTACGGCTTGCGCTCCGCCGACCGGACCCGCAGCGCTCCGGGCGACCGCCACGTCCGCCGTGGGATTCGTTGCGGGGGTTCTGCGCCAGGGCCGTGAACTGCTGGGCTGCTAGAATGGGGAGATCAACGAATAACCGAATAGGGATCGAATAAACGAATGTACGTCCTGCAAAAACGGCCTACCAACCGGTGAAAGACGCACCTAAGTGAGCGAAAACCGGTTCCAAAGGCTGAAACCAGGCCTGAAAAACAATGAAAAAAAGATCTTTCCTCTCCCTGCCTACTTTCTTTGAAGTGTATTTTCCCCGTTGTTTGCCTTTCTCATAGCGGTGCAGCCTGCGTAAATTGACCGCTAAAGATGAACACATTATTACCCCCAGGGTTCGGAACAATCCGCGCACACGTAATTTTCCTCGATGGAGGGCGTGTTTTACTTGAAAAACGGTGGCTTCCACCGCTGGGCGTAAGGCTCGCGCTTCTTCCTTACACTGCTCAAAGCGCCTGCGCCGTTGCGAAGAGATGGCTCGATCTTTGGGAACTGATAAACCACAGCTTTTCTTCCACTTGTTGTATTTCACCGGGCATTGCCCGGCTTGATGGAATGAACATGCCTGACAAACCTTGGTTTGAAAACTCAGGTAAAAGGTTTTCTTGCTTCGGGAAGCTTCGATGCTGGCCGACTGCCCGGCTGGGCAAATCGCCTGGGTCATCATGATGTCTTGGTCCAAGTGCATTTCAAAATCGGAGAGAGTTTTCTTGCCCCCCTGGCGATCAGGCAATTGGCCTGTCAGTCCAGTGGTAATCTGCTCAATACCGCTTCTGTTCATCTCCTGATCGATCTCCTGGCTTACATATCCCCCATCTGTGACCAGCTTCTGCACTTTCATGCGTTCCTTGAGTCTAGGCAGGATAGCCTGTAAAATGGCAATATCGCTGGTGCGGTTGGGCTCCACCTGAACACTGATAATCAACTGCACAGGGTTCTCGGGATCACAGGTCTCGGAAAAATTAGCTACATAACCCTTGTAGGGACGATTACATTTCACCCGATAAGTGGCTTCTAGATCATCCAAAGACTGCAAGCAGCCGGGGGATATTTCTTGGTTACTTTTAGCCTTTACCTGACTCTCAAGCAGATTGAAGTTCTCTTCGAAAAACTGCTTCACAACCTGATAAATCGGTTGTTCGCAATAGGCGGATAATTTCTCTAACAATTCATGCAGCACGCGCCCCACTTGCTCGATATGTTGCCAAACGGCTTCTTTGCCTCGGATCCGGTAGGTGTACTGCCCGACGCTTTCCTTGATGTATGGCTGGAAGATTTCCTCATAACGAATTCGATCTTCTTCGCTCAGAACACGGTGTAAGCGTTGGATGGCCTCGACTAACAATTCCAAACGGCTCAGATCAGCTATATTGCTCATGATCTGGGTGCTATCCATACGCTGCACTTTTGTATTCAAATTGAGCTTCCTGATTTGTTGATCGGTAATGCTTTCAAAAATCACCTCAAACAGGTTTTCCCCGCTCTTCAGCGCATATTCGCTCAACCGCCTTCGAAAATAGTACAAGGTGCGTAGATCAAAATCACCTTCCCCAAAATTATCACACCCTACCGCATACCGTACTTGCAGATCAAACAAAAAGTGTTCATATAGTTCTTCATCTGACCAACCTCGCCATTCTTTCAAGATCTCCAGCCCCAGCAAAATATTTACCGCTACGTTTGGTCGGGACGGGTTGGGGTCATACAGAACCTTGAAACGATCTTCCGGGATGCGTAAGAAAATCTCGCGCCGGAATGTTTCTGCCCATGAGTTCTGCAGATATTTTTTCGTTCGCTCAGGTAGATCATTGACATCACTGAGGAGCAAGGGTTGCTGCGCTCGCTTGTTTCTTTTGTACATGCGTTTGCCCTTCAAAGTGGTTTTGGACATTATATTAAAGTTTTACCGGTTTTGTCCAGTCCTTTTTGCAGGACGTACACGAATGGGGTTGCTGGCGGCAAGGGTTATTCGTTTATTCGTTTTCACATTCGTTGATCGGGTTGCCAGCCGGGTAGTCCTTACATGGCTCAGTAGACTTCCTGGTGGCTGCCGATATCGATTAGCAGAATAGACTCCTGACCAGAATTTTCATTTTCCTCAAACGTAAAGATGATCCGGCAATCGTATTCGACAGAGCAAGCCCATAATCCTGCTAAGTTGCCTTTGAGTTTATGCGTATCCAGGGAAGGGGCTAAAGGATCATCGATGAGCATTCGGAGCGTTGTTTCGATATCGCGTCGCAATTTTAGATGCTTTCTGACAACCCGTCGATAGGCGCGCTTGAAACTGGGCGACCAGCTAAGCACTCTCATCACGCATCTTCAGAATTTAGATCAGCCAACAAATCATCCACATTACCCAGCGGAAGTTTCCCAGCTATGTATAGCTGGCGCGCTTCGGCGGCATGTTGGGCAATCTGTTGGCGGCGCAATTCCACCATCCGCCGCTCTAAAATTTCAATTAGCGTTGCTTGCTGGTCGATCGGAAGACGGTCAATGCTCTCTAAGAGTTGGTCAAATGTCAGTTGGGTTTCCATCGCAAAAGCACCAATGGTTTACGTTTTGAGTAATTTGTGGGTAAGTAGTACTGATTCATAACTTGAAGTTATTATAGCACGATAGGATAAAGAGTGTGGTTTGTCAGCGCTGGATGGAGGTGGGCGGGTTACCCGTACGGGGGTAGCGGGCAGGCTGGGCGTAATTCCCTGTTTTTTCAATTGGCGTCAATTTTTCGGTTGGCGCAACCGGGCGTAGCAAACGCAGGGAAATGGTCGAAAAATCGCGAAATGTTCGCGGCGCTTGCTACGCCCCTACGCAGGCGGGTTAGCGGGTATAATGGGGGGCAGGAGGCTTTGCGATGCTGGATCATTCCCCACGCCGTTTTGGTATTATGGCCA
>JAGUYW010000053.1 GCA_020061105.1 Anaerolineales bacterium
AAGAAGAGCTTAAAAAACTTTGCGATCTTTGGGTCTTGGCATTTAAGTGCAGGTGGGATGAGGAAATATGAAACGCGAAGGCGCGAAGGACGCCAAGAAGAGCTTAAAAAACTTTGCGAACTTTGGGTCTTGGCGTTTAAGTACAGGTGGGATGAGGAAATATGAAACGCGAAGGCGCGAAAGTCGCCAAGAGGAGTTTACAAAAACCTTTGCGTACTTTGAGACTTTGCGTTTAGAATGTATGATTGACAGCAAAGAGAGGCGGCGATGGAGATTGTTACGGTTGCTTTGGCAATGGCGTTGTTTAAGGGCCTGGAATGGGTCGGGGAGAAGTTCGCCGACACGCTGGTCGAGCCTGCCCAGGAGCAATGGAAGGCGCGCTTGCAGGCGCCTTTCGAGCAGGCTGAGGCGCGGGAGAAACTGCAGGCGGCAGTACGGCGGGCGCTGACTGACCCTGGTAATCTATAAAGCGACGGAAGAATTCCCACGGCGAGAGCAGTTCGGCTTGACCAGCCAGTTGCGCCGCGCCAGCGCTTCGATCCTATCCAATATTGCCGAAGGTTGCGGCCGCAGAACGCCTGCTGAGTTTGCACGTTTCCTTGATATCGCCATGGGCTCAGCCAGTGAAACCGAATATCACCTGATCCTGGCGCAAGACCTTGGCTATATCAGCGACGACTTTGCACATCTGCATGTTGATATTGTGACTGTCAAGAAAATGTTAGCCTCGTTGATTGGTAAATTGCGTGATTAACCTTTTGCTGCCGAATATCAGCGATCATCTGTCAGCAAGGACATGCCTGCCGAAAGCCAGATGCCAGAACCGGTGGCCGAAAGCCGATAGCCGAAAGCCGATAAACAAAGACCTGAAAACTGGAGTCCCCACCTCCGCAATTCTGTGGTATACTCCCGCCCTGGCCTGAAAAGGCCCACATAACACGAAATAGTTTTGCATGCTCCGGATGATAGCCCGATAGAATCGATCGGGTTTTTTGTTGCCTGGCGGGGCGCCTGCGAAGGCGCGCCGCGGCGGTTTCGGCAAATAGACGGGATTGCGGGGTTGTCAAAACGTTTCGATATCTTTTGAAACGAGTTTAGAGGAGTTTTGATGACCAGCAGTTTTTCCCAGTTGGGCCTGCACCCGGAGTTGGTGCGGGCCGTCGAAGAGCGCGGCTATGCCGCGCCGATGCCGATCCAGGCGGCAATGATCCCGGTGATGACGAGCGGCCAGGACGTGATCGGCCAGGCCCAGACCGGCAGCGGCAAGACAGCCGCCTTTGCCCTCCCGATGTTACAGAATTTAGACCCCAGCGCTGCCAGCATACAAGGCCTGGTGCTCACCCCAACCCGTGAACTGGCTTTACAGGTCGCCGGCGCTATCGAAGACTACGGGCGCTTCAAGCATGTGCGCGTGTTGGCAGTCTATGGCGGCGCTGCTTATGGCCCGCAGATTGGCGAATTGAGGCGCGGCGTGGATATTGTGGTCGGTACGCCCGGGCGCATCATGGATTTGATGCGCAAAAATGTGCTCGACCTGAGCGCGGTGCGCACGGCGGTTTTGGACGAGGCTGACGAGATGCTCAGCATGGGCTTTATCGAGGATATGGAAACGATCTTATCGCAAACGCCCACCGAGCGCCAGACAGCCCTGTTTTCTGCCACCATGCCGCAAGAAATCCGCCAGCTGGCTGACCGCTACCTGCGCGATCCGCAGTCGATCCGCATTCAGAGCAAGCAGATGACCGTGGAGACTACCGAGCAGCGCTATTACCTGGTGCGGCAGAAGGACAAGTTGGCGGCGCTGGCGCGCCTGTTCGAGATGGAGCAGATCAGCAGCGCCTTGATCTTTGCCCGCACCCGCAGCGGTTCGAGCGAACTGGCCAACGCCTTGAACCAACGTGGTTTCTCCGCCGAGGTGTTGAACGGCGACCTGAGCCAGGATGCTCGCGAGCGCACCTTGCTGCGCTTCCGGCAGAACCAGGTCAAGGTGCTGGTTGCTACCGATGTGGCGGCGCGCGGCCTGGATATCGACGATATTTCGCATGTCATCAATTACGACCTGCCGGACGATGTGGAAGTGTATGTGCACCGCATCGGGCGCACCGGACGGGCCGGTAAGAGCGGGATTGCGATTTCACTGCTGACACCGGGCGAGCAGCGCCGCCTGGGGCAGATCGAGTCTTTCACCCGCCAGAAGCTGACCCGCGCCGCTTTGCCGACCGAAGAAGAGATTCGCCTGGCGCGAGAAGAGAAGCTGCTCACGCAGGTCAAGGTGTGGTTGGAGCGCAACCGCTGCCAGCGGGAGCGCGAGATGGTAACGCAGTTGGTTGCGGAAGGCCATGACGCCCTGGATATCGCTGCGGTGGCTTTGAAGATGGCGCGCGGCGAGGAAAAGCAGCGCCCGATTGCCAAGGTGGTTGAGATGGATGATCGCCCGCAGCGCCCTTTGCGGCGGTCTTATGACGATGCCGGTTTAGGCGAAGAGCGCGCCGAACGGTCAACAACCCGACCTGGCAAGCCGCGGCGCTTTTTGCGACGCAGCGCCGGTGAACGCGAGGCGGGCATGACGCGCCTGAGCTTGAACCGTGGCAAGAAACATGGCATGCACCCCAACGATGTCGTCGGGGCGATCGCCGCTCACGCCAATATCCCCGGTTACGTAATTGGCAAGATCCACATCGAAGAGCGCTTCACACTGGTGGATGTGCCCGATGAGTTTGCCGCCCGGGTGCTGGCGAAGACCGGCGAGGTAAAAATTCGCAAGCAGGCCATTGAGATTGCCACGGCGAGATAACCCGGTTATTTTTATCCAGCCTTGAGTTCAGGAGCGCGTGGTGAAGGAATGCCCCGCGCTCCTGTTGAATCTACCCATAGGCGCGCCGGGGTGGTTCGGATTATAATTACCCGCACTTTCACTCAAATTACGGAGGCGTAGATGACCCAAGCACTCAAAGTCGGTTATATTGGCCTGGGGCTGATGGGCAAGTCGATTGCTCGCAATATTCTCAAGGCCGGTTTTACTTTAGTTGTGCACAATCGCAGCCGCGCCGCGGTGGACGAACTGGTCGCAGAGGGGGCGCAGGCGGCTTTTTCGCCGGCCGAAGTGGCCCGCCAGGTGGACATTGTTTTCACCAACTTGCCCGATTCGCCGGATGTCGAGCAGGTGGCGTTGGGCGAAGATGGCGTGATCGCCGGGGCGCATCCCGGGCTGGTGATGGTGGATAATTCCACCATCAAGCCGGCCACGGCGCGCCATATCGCGGCCGTGCTGGGCGAGCATGGCGTGTTGTGCCTGGATGCGCCGGTTAGCGGTGGGGATATCGGGGCGCGCCAGGGCACGCTCTCGATTATGGTCGGCGGGCCGGCGGAGGCGCTGGAGAAGGCGCTGCCGGTACTTCAAGCCACTGGAAAAACCATCACGCATGTCGGCGAGAGCGGCGCTGGGCAGATCGCCAAAGCCTGCAACCAGATCATGGTGGCGGCGCAGATGGTGGCGATGGGCGAACTGCTGGTGTTTGCCCACAAGGCCGGGGCAGACCCGCGCAAGATCGTCGAGGCCATCAAGGGCGGGGCGGCGCAGTGCTGGACGTTGGATGTCAAGCCGCCGCGCCTGTTCGCAGGCAACCGCCAGCCGGGCTTCAAGGCTTATATGCAGGCCAAAGATCTGGGGATTGTGCTCGACACTGCCCACGAATATAAAATCCCCCTGCCTTCGGCGGCGGTGGACGCCCAGTTGTTCAACGCCATGCTGCAAATGGGCATGGCTGAGTTGGATAACTCGGCTGTGCTGGGGGTGATCGAAGCGCTGGCAGGCGCCAGCCTGGACGAGTCATCCATATGAAACGCCTGCTGACCTGGGATAGCCTGCGCGATTACGCCCTGGTGTTGGCTGGGGCGTTTTTACAAGCCGTATCGGTGCGCCTGTTCCTGGTGCCTGCCAACCTGGTGGGCGGCGGCATCAGCGGCATCTCGCAGTTGATCAACCACTATACCGGTTGGCCGATTGGGGTGATGATCTTTATAGGCAACCTGCCGCTGTTTGCCCTGGGCTGGCGTTACCTGGGCGGGCGGCGTTTTGCCATCCGCACGGCGGTTGCCATTGCGGCGCTAGCGGTTTTTATCGATGTATTGGTTCTCTTTCTGCCGTTGGACGGCGTGACCGATGACCTGGCGCTGAACGCTTTGTATGGCGGGCTGGTGAGCGGGGTAGGGTTTGGGCTGGTTTATCGCGGGCGCGGCACCAGCGGCGGCAGCGATATCCTGGCGCGCTTCCTCAACCACTGGAAGGGCATTCCGATCTCGCAGAGTTACTTGCTGACCGACGCAGCGGTCATGTTTGGGGCGGGCTTGACCTTTAGCTGGGAAAACGCCTTGTATGCCCTGGTGATGCTGTATGTGAGCGGGATTGTGGCGGAGGCAGTGACCGAGGGCTCGAACGTGGTGCGCACGGTGATGATTATCACCAGCAGCCCGCAGCGCGTGATGGAGACCATTTTGCACGATATGCAGCGCGGCGTGACGGTGATGGAGGCGCAGGGCGGCTACACAGGTCACGAGAAGGCGGTTTTATACTGCGTGGTCAGCCGGGCAGAAGTGGCGCAGATCAAGGCGGTGGTTAGAGAAGCCGACCCAAAAGCGTTCATGGTGGTTGGGCAGGCGCACGAAGTGTTGGGGGAGGGTTTTAGCGACCTGGCGGGTTAGCCAGGGAAGATTGTCAATGCGGCTCAGGAGGTTTGATTGTGAAAAGAATGTGGCTGGTTTTATTGCTGCTGGCGTTTGTAACCAGTGCATGCCGTAAGGAAGACGCCCAAACGCAGGTTGCCTCATGCCTGGTTGGGCAGTGGGTGCTGGCTGGCGACGAGGCTTATGCCTGGGCGCTGCTGCCGCCGGGGGCGTTCGAGGCGCAGGATTTGCTCTTTAAAGAAGGTATCGGAATGCTGACCTACACATTCAGCGACAAGGGCGATGTGACTTTGCGGGCGCAGTGGGCGGGTAAGTTCGATGTGAAATTCGAGCAGGAAGTGTTGGCCTTGTACCTGGAAGTGGATGGACAGGGCGGGGCGAAGTTTACTGAAGAGGGCGACCTGATCACGGTGAGCAACTTGCAGCCTTCATTAATCACGCATATTGCCAACTTCGCCGATATTGAGATGGTCAACACGCTGAAGTTAGAAGATTTTGCGCCTTTGTTTACAACCGGCTATCGCCTGGCGCGTTTCACGTGCGATGAAAAGAACTTGCGCTTGCAGATCTTGAACCGCCCGCAGTATGAGCAGCCGATTACATTCGTAAGGTTTGTCCCACAGCAGTAGAAATTCTTGCAACCGAAGTTGGATTTGTGCGTATACTGAAGTAGCAAAACGAAACACGCATTACAGGAGTCATTCCGTGCAAGACAACCAGGTTCTCTGGCTCGAAAAAGCGTTACAGGGCGATTCGCAAGCCTTCACCTGGCTGGTAGAGACTTACCAGCGCCCGGTGTATAACTTGTGTTATCGCATGCTGGGCAACGCCGAGGACGCAGAAGACGCCGCGCAGGAAACCTTCTTGCGGGCTTATAAAAACCTGCGCCGTTACGACGCCAACCGTTCGTTTTCCACCTGGCTGCTGTCCATTGCCGCCCATTATTGCATCGACCAGATGCGGCGCAGGCGTTACCAGGTGGTCTCGGTAGAAGACCTGCCCTACGCAGACTTGCCCGACCCCGCCCCTGGGGTGGAAAACAGCCTGCGGCGCAAAGAAGAGCAGCGCAGCGTGCGCGCTTTGTTGGAGAGTCTGGAGCCAACCGACCGGGCAGCGGTGGTGATGTACTACTGGTACGACTGTTCGTACCAGGAGATTGCCGAAGCGCTATCGTTGACCTTGAGCGCGGTAAAAAGTCGTTTGCACCGCGCCCGCAGAACGATGGCGGTGTCCTGGCAGGAGCAGCCCGCCGCTCAACCCGGAGAAACCTTGCTGGCGGAAAGGATTGTGTCATGAACCATAGGATTTACGAAGATTGGCTGTTTGACTATCTTGACCCGGCAGGAACCATGCTGGAAGAGCAGCAGAGCGCTGACCTGAAGCGTCACCTGCAAACCTGTCCACAGTGCCAGGATCTGTCTGCTGCGCTGCGTAAAGTGGAAGGCGAACTGCGCCGCGTCCCGCAGGCGCAGCCAGAACCCGGCTTCACGATGCGCTGGCAGGCGCGCTTGCAGGCTGAACAAGCCTTGCGCCACCGGCGGCAGTCCATGGCTGGACTGGCGTTTGGGGTAGGGATAGCTTTTCTATTGTTCGGCTCGTTGGTGATCCTGGTTTTGCCGTGGTTGGCGGCGCCGCAGGTGTTGTTCTGGACCTGGTTATACCGCTTTTTCACGCTGGCTTCGTATGTGGATGTGCTGAGAGATCTGTTGTCGCCGCTGTTGCAGGCTGCGGTTGGTGCGCTGCCTGTGGCTGGTTGGGTGCTGGCGGTGGGCCTGGTGTGTGAATTGAGTGTGCTCTGGCTGGTTTCGTTTCGCTTAGCTACCAATCCACGGAAGGTGTAAGGATGAAAACTACAACCAAACTTTTACTTGTAATGATCGCATTGGCGGCGCTGAGCTTGCCGCTGGTTGTGACAGGCGCTG
>JAGUYW010000093.1 GCA_020061105.1 Anaerolineales bacterium
GACCACCTGTATAAAGAGCCAGTCCCGGCGGCTGGCATTGTGACCGGCATCGGGCGTGTCAGCGGGCGCCAGGTGATGATCGTCGCCAACGACGCCACCGTCAAGGGCGGGGCGTATTACCCCATGACTGTCAAAAAGCACCTGCGCGCCCAAGAGATCGCCTGGCAAAATCACCTGCCCTGCCTGTACCTGGTTGATTCGGGCGGCGCTTTCCTGCCCATGCAAGACGAGGTCTTCCCCGACGCCGCACATTTCGGGCGCATTTTCTACAACCAGGCCCAGATGAGCGCCGCCGGCATCCCCCAAATCGCGGCGGTGATGGGCTCCTGCACTGCTGGCGGAGCTTATGTGCCCGCCATGAGCGACGAAGCCGTGATCGTCAAGAATGTCGGCACGATCTTCCTGGGCGGCCCGCCGCTGGTCAAAGCCGCCACCGGCGAGGATGTCAGCGCCGAGGAGTTGGGCGGCGCAGATGTGCACACCCGTCTCTCGGGTGTGGCCGATCACTTTGCCGAAGATGACCAGCACGCCCTGGAGATCTTGCGCGGCATCGTTTCTGGGCTGCCGGCGCGCCCCGCTGGCGCCATGCTGTCAAACATCGGAACCCTCCCTCCCGAAGAACCACTCTACCCAGCCGAAGAAATTTACGGCCTGCTGCCGCGCTCCTTCCGTCAGAGCTACGATGTGCGCGAGATCATCGCCCGCCTGGTGGATGGCAGCCAGTTCGGCGAGTTCAAAGCTCGCTATGGAACCACTTTGGTGTGCGGTTTCGCCCGCCTGCACGGTTACCCGCTCGGCATCTTGGGCAATAACGGTGTGCTGTTTTCAGAAAGCGCCCTCAAAGGCGCCCATTTCATCCAGTTGTGCGAGCAGCGCGGCGTTCCACTGCTGTTCTTGCAAAATATCACCGGCTTCATGGTTGGTAAAGCCTCCGAGCACGGCGGCATCGCCAAAGACGGCGCCAAGCTGGTGCACGCCGTCGCCAACGCTACGGTACCTAAGCTGACACTGATCATTGGCGGCTCGTTTGGGGCTGGCAATTACGGCATGTGCGGGCGCGCCTACAACCCGCGCTTCCTGTGGATGTGGCCCAACGCCCGCATCAGTGTGATGGGCGGCGAACAGGCTGCCAACGTGCTGCTGACCATCAAACAAGATCAGCTAGCTCGCAGCGGGCGCGCCCCTCTTACAGAAAAAGACGCCGAAAAATTCCGCCAGCCGATCCTGGAGAAATACGAACACGAAGGCAGCCCGTACTATTCCACTGCCCGTTTGTGGGATGATGGCATTCTCGACCCGCTGGATACGCGCTCGGTGTTAGCGCTGGCCCTCTCCGCCGCCCTCAACGCCCCGCGTCCGGCGGGTAAATTCGGAGTTTTTCGCATGTGAGGCCGTCATGTTCAAAACGGCCTTGATTGCCAACCGCGGCGAAATTGCTGTCCGACTGATCCGGGCATTCCGGGAACTGGGCATCTACACCATTGCGGTCTATTCGCAAGCCGACCAGCAAGCTCTGCACGTGCGCCTGGCCGACCAGGCTATGTATATCGGCGAAGCCCCCGCCGTGCAATCTTACCTTTCCCAAGAACGCATCTTGCAAGCCGCACTGGAGAGCGGCGCCCAGGCCATTCACCCCGGCTATGGTTTTCTCTCCGAAAACGCTGCTTTTGCTCAAGTCGTCCAAGACGCCGGATTGACCTTCATCGGCCCGTCGCCCTCCGCTATCCAGGCCATGGGCGATAAGGGCGCTGCCCGGGCGCGCATGATCAAGGCTGGTGTGCCGGTCGTTCCTGGTTACCAGGGCGCCGACGATCCGCAAACCCTGTTGCGGGCTGCCGGAGAGATCGGTTTACCGCTGTTGATCAAAGCCACTGCCGGTGGGGGCGGCAAGGGCATGCGCATTGCCTGGCAGTTCGCAGACCTGCCCGAAGCCCTCAGCGCGGCTCGAAACGAATCCCTGGCAGCATTTGGCGACGGTCGCCTGATTCTGGAACGTTACATCCCGCGCGCCCACCATATCGAAATCCAGATCTTGGGCGACCAACACGGCAATTTGCTGCACCTGTTCGAACGCGAATGCTCGCTGCAGCGCCGTTACCAGAAAATCATCGAAGAAACACCCTCGCCTCTGCTGGACGATACCAACCGCCAGGCGATGGGGGCTGCGGCAGTAGCCGCCGCCCGGGCAGTCGGTTACCACAATGCCGGTACGGTCGAATTTCTCTTTGACCCCCAAAACCGCCAGTTCTACTTCCTGGAGATGAATACCCGCCTGCAGGTCGAGCACCCCATCACCGAGATGGTCGCCGGGCTCGACCTGGCGCAGTGGCAGATCCGCATTGCTGCCGGCGAGCGCTTGCCTTTCACCCAAAACGAGCTACGTCAGCGTGGCCACGCTATCGAGTGCCGCTTGTACGCCGAAGACCCCGCCAACGATTTCCTGCCCGCCGCCGGGCGCTTGCTGCGTTGGATCGAACCCAAAGGCCCCGGGGTGCGCGTCGACTCAGGTTTCACCAGCGGCGACGAGATCAGTCTACATTACGATCCGCTGATCGCCAAGATCATCGTGCACGCCGCCGACCGCCCGTCTGCCATCCGTAAAATGCAAGCCAGCCTGAATGAAACCGTGGCGCTGGGCTTGCCGACCAACTGGCGCTTCTTGCAAGATGTGCTGGCGCATCCGGATTTTCAGGAAGGACTGGCGCACACCGCCTGGGTGGAGGAATGTTTCGATGCCTGGGAAGCCGAGCGCTGCGAACTGCCCCCCGAAGCCCTGATCGCCGCCGCCTTGACCCAGTTCGAGACGCTACCCGCCAGCCTGGGTGAAACTCCATCCGTCGGCAGCGATCCGTACAGTCCCTGGCGTAGCCCAAAGAGTTTCCGCCTGGGTCGCGCAGGAGGCGGGTGAGATGCGCTATCGCTGCCAGGTTGATGGACAGGTTTACGAGATAAATATCGAACGCCAGGGCGAACTGTCGATCGCGATGGTGGAAGGGCTGCAGGTCCCCTTCCAGGTGCTTGACTCGCAGCCTGGTGAACTCAGCCTGCTGGTCGAAGGCCGCCCGCTGCGCTTGTACTGGGCGGCAGATGGTGACAAAAAATGGATATCGCTGCGAGGCTGCACCTACCTGGTTGAAAAACCCGCCTCCGCTAACCGGCGGACGCGTTCCGAGCGACCTGGCGAACACATCGCCCATGCCCCCATGCCAGCGCGCCTGCGCAGCGTTATGGTACAGGTGGGTGACCATGTCGAGAAAGGCCAGACTTTGCTGGTATTAGAGGCGATGAAGATGGAAATCCGCATCCAGGCCCAACATGCCGGGCGAGTGGCTCGCCTGCTGGCGCAGGAAGGCCAGACTGTCCAAAAAGATGATCCCTTGCTGGAACTTCAAGAAAGGAGCGCAGAAGAAGATGCCCGGTAAATACTACGAAGACCTGGAACCTGGCATGCTCATTCGCCATACCAACGGACGCACCGTCACCGAGATGGACAATGTCCTCTTCTCCGCCCTGACCATGAACACCCAACCCCTGCACATTAACGAAGATTTCGCTTCACACACCCAGTTCGGGCAGCGCATCGTCAATGGCATCTTCACGCTTGGGCTGGTGGTCGGGCTGAGCGTAGCCGACCTGACCGAAGGCACCATCATCGCCAACCTGGGTTACGAGCGGGTGATCCACCCCAACCCGCTTTTCCACGGCGAAACTGTCTACGCTGAAACCACCGTGCTCGAAAAGCGCCCCTCGCAGTCGCGCCCCGATTGCGGCGTTGTGCGCCTGCAGCAGCGCGGTCTGAAGCCCGACGGCGTGGTGGTGATCGAACTGGAACGCACCGCCCTTTTTCTGAAACGCCCCACTTCGTAAGCTGTTCTGTGCATGGTACCTGCTCCAGGCGCTTTGCACAGATCCTGCGAAAAGCTGATTGACAATCAAGGAGGTTGACTGTATGACCCTGACTATGCCCGCTCGCCGCGCCCTGCTCTACATGCCCGGGGATGATATGCGCAAAATCCAAAAAGCCGCCAACCTGGATATCGACTGCATTTGTATGGACATGGAAGATGGCGTGGCGCTAAATCGCAAACCGCAGGCGCGCCAGACGATTGCCGAAGCGCTGCAAAAGGTGGACTTTGGGCGTTCCGAGCGCCTGGCGCGCATCAACCCGGTCGGCTCAGGGCTGGAGATGGATGACCTGAGCGAGGTGCTGCCATTCCGCCCGGATGGCATCGTCATCCCCAAGGTCGACCGCGCCGAGCAAATTCACTGGGTCAGCCAGCAGATCAGCATGGCCGAGCAAGAATTTGACTGGCCGCCTGGCCAAATTCACCTGTTGGTGGTCGTCGAATCGGCCTTGGGAATTGTCAACCTGGCGCAGATCGCCCAGGCGGATGAACGCCTGCAAGCCATCATTTTTGGGGCTGAGGACTTCGCCAGCGATACCGGCGCCATCCGCACCCCGGTTGGCTGGGAGGTCTTTTACGCCCGCAGCGCCGTGGTCACCCACTGCGCCGCCTACGGACTGCAAGCCATTGATATGGTGTATGTCGATTTTCAGGATGAAGCCGGTTTACGTGTCGAAGCGCTGCAAGGCGCCCAGATGGCCTTCAGCGGCAAGCAAATCATCCACCCCAACCAAATCGCCCCGGTGCAAGAAGCCTTCACCCCCAGCGACCAGGCAATCGCTCACGCCCGGCGGGTGGTGGAAGCCTTCGCCGAATACCAAAAAGCCGGTGTGGGCGCCTTCGCCCTGGATGGCAAGATGGTCGACGCCCCGATCGTCAAAGCCGCCGAGAAGGTCATGGCGCTGGCGCGGGCGGCGGAAAAAGTATTCTAACGGAGTTCGTGCAGCCATCTACGCTGCGTTCAAAGCAAATCGTTCAAATGAGCAAGGAGGAAAAAATGCGAACTGTGTACGCCATATCCGGGGGGGTTTCCAATTTCACCAAAGCCAGGGACGATAAAAACTTCCAAGGAATCGTCAAAGAGGCCTACGACCAGGCCATCGCCGATATCGGGTTGGATTTTCCCACCTTCACCCACCTGGTAGATGGTTCGGTCGCCTCGTACTTTTCCGACCACTTCACCCGCCAGTTGATGGCTGGTATCATGGCGCAGGATTACCTGGGATTGATTCCCAAACCCAGCCACCGCGTCGAAGGCGGCGGCGCCACCGGCGGAATTTGCTTCCAGGAGGCCTGGAAATCGGTCGCCAGCGGACATATGGATATCTGCGCTGCCTACGGCTTCGAGACGATGAGCCATGTCGAAACCTGGAAAGGCAACGAGTTCATTGCCCTGGCCTCGGACGTTTCCTTCGATTACCCGGTGGGCGGCTTCTACTCCGGCTATTACGCCATGATGGTCACCCGCCACATGAAGGAATTCGGCACCACCGTTGAGCAAATGGCCATGGTGAGCGTCAAGAACCACCGCAACGCCTACCATAATCAATACGCCCAGAAACGGGAGCGCCTGACGATCGCCGATGTACGCAATGCCCCGATGGTAGCCTGGCCGCTCACGCGCCTGGATATTTGCGTTATGTCCGATGGCGCCGCGGCGAGCATCTTGGTCTCGGAAGAAGGTCTGCGCAAGTTAGAAGCCGCCGGCGCCCAGATCAAGCGCCCGCTGGTTAAAGTGACCGGCATCGGGCGCGGCACCGACGCCATGCGCATGTCCGACCGCCCGCATGTCGATTACGATTTCTTCATGGAAAATTACGCCACCGAGCAAGAGCGCAGTTCTGACGAAACCCGCGCCTATTACAAGCACCTTTGGGATCACGGCACGCGTTACCCCGGCGTGCACTCCTTCCGCGCCGGGCGCACCGCCGGCAATATGGCCTACAAAATGGCCGGCATCCAGGACCCGCTGCATGAACTCGATTTTGTCGAACTGCACGACGCCTACACCTCCAGTGAAATCCAGACCTATGAAGATATCGGCTTGTGCCGCTACGGCGAAGGCGGGCCATTTGCCGCTTCTGGCAAAGCTTTCGTACCCGGCGTCGATTACGGCTTGCAGCTGGCGGAAGCCCCAATTTGCCCGGTCAACCCATCCGGCGGCCTGATCGCCTGCGGCCATCCGGTCGGCGCCACCGGCCTGATGCAAGGCGTGTTTGCTATCTGGCAGTTGCAAGGCAGCATCGCCGAACACTACGGCGACGCCGCCCTGCAAATTCCCAACGCCCGCAAAGGCGCCATCCACAGCCACGCAGGTACGGGCACCTACGTGACCTACTCGATTTTGGAACGCGAAAACTAGGCAGAAAAGGAGAGCAACCATGGCGAAACTACCTTCCCGACGTGACGAATCCTTGGGCGGCTACATTGTACACGGCCTGCCCTTCCCCATCGATAGCGACCCTGAGTCGCTGGCTTTCCTGAAGAAACTGGCGCCGATCGAAATCGAACAGGAATACAAAATCACCTACCTGCATTCTTACGGGCAAGACAGCCCGTGGTTTGCCGGGCTGACTAACCGCCGCCTGCTCGCCAGCCAGGACCCCGTCCACGGCTACACCTACGCCACCCCACGCGGCCACGACATGTACTCCGGCGAAGAGACCAATTGGATCGACATCACCGACCGCCCGGCCAAGGTACACGCCTTCACAGTGTGTTACTTTGGTTCGGAAGAATTCCTGCCCGAAACGCCTTTCGTGTTAGCGCTGGTGCAGTTAGAAGGCGTGAACACCCTGCTGTTGACGCGCATCATGGGCGTCGACCCCCACCAACCCTCCCTGGACTGGATCGGCATGCCAGTCACCCCACGCTTCCTGCGCAACAGCAAACTCAAACCCACCGACGTGTATTTCATCCCGTCCTAAAAAATCCCTCACTCCCTCTCTCCCCTCCCCCCATGTGGGGGGAGAGGAACCAGGGGTGATGGGAGAAATCCCCCATGCTCAACGATCATCTTGCGTAGAAGGCGCGACGCCTGCGCAGCTCATAACGCCAACCTGGGCCAGCGCGGTATAATATCCTTGTACTCAAGTTCTGATTATGATTCGCATTTTCTCGTCAATTATTCACACCCAGCCTGAGACAAAGACTCACTACGATTGTGTCGCGCCTGCATCACAACCCACAAGATACCTATGATCCTTCACCCAATCTGGCAGCTCATCGAAGATCAGCTCTTTCCACTGCCCAGCGCCATGAACGGCGAGCGGCAATTTTTCAACTTTTACCTGGATGAAGTCCTGCGCTTCGACCTTCCCGGCGCGGCTGGCCTGCGGCGCCAAAACCTGCACAGTTACCTGGCAAGTTACCACGAAATTCCTCCCGTGCTGGTAATAGGCGAAGCCGCCGGTTGGCATGGAGCACGCTTTAGCGGCGTGCCCTTTACCTGCGAAGCGCTTCTGACAGGTGGAAAGCTGCCCTTTTCCGGCAGCCAGACCAGCAATCAGAACGCACCGTGCAGCGAAATTACCGCTGCAGTGTTTTGGAGCGTGATGAAGCCACATTTTCCAAGATTTCTGGCCTGGAATATCTTCCCGTTGCACCCCCGGGATGATTCAAGCGCCCTCAAAATAACCAACCGGCGCCCCAGCCCGGCCGAAATTCGCCTCACCCTGGGGCTGCTTCAAGAAATGGTCGCCATGCTAAAACCCAAGCGCTTGATCGCGGTGGGCAAGGTCGCTTACGAAACCCTACGTGATCCGGAACTCAAGCTGGGGATCAACCCACAATATGTGCGGCACCCATCTTTTGGCGGCAAGCAAGAGTTCGCCCGTGCCTTGCAGCGGTTGTAAAAGGCGCGCATTGCCTAGCATTTAGGTGCAAGGCATCTGGTTTCGTTGCCTTGCACCTGACAGGAAGAAAAATTGTTGATGAAACAAGGGATAGCATGTTATCTGACAAACGAGAATTGGCGAAGGGCGGTGAGAAGATGAAATCTTCCAATCGACGAACACTCTGGTTATCACTGCTCCTGGCGCTCTTGCTGGCTGCTATGAGCGGTTGCGATGCCCTTGACCTCAACCTTGCGCCTCAACCTCAAGCCACGCCGGGGCAGTTGCCCGAAGCGCTGCGCTTGCTGGCGCTGCCAGAGACACTGGTCAATTTCATCGTCGAAGTTCCCGGCGAAAGCGACCCTTCCCAGGCGGTCTATCTCACCCTACTCGACGAAGTCACCGGTCTGGCGCTCAACGCCAAGGCCTATGAAATGCAGTGGATCGACGACGCGCAAGGCGCGCAGCCAGGCTCGCGCGTCTATGTGCTGACACTGCCGGCGCCGATCGGCGCAGTGCTCAAATATCGCTTCGAGCGCCAATCCGATGGGCTGCGCGTCCTCGAACACCAGGCCAACGGCGAGCCGGTGCGCTACCGCCTGTACCACGTCCACGGACCTAACACGCTGCGCGATCGCGTCAGCCGCTGGACAGACACCTCTTTCAACGGGGCAACCGGACGCATTATCGGCCAGGTTACTCAGGAAGGCAGCCAGCTTCCCCTGCCCAACTTGCTGGTCAGTGCAGCCGGCAGCCAGGCCCTAACCGCCGCCGACGGCAGCTTTCGCCTGGAAAACCTGCCCACTGGCGTGCACAACCTGGTGATCCTGGCATTGGACGGCGCTTACCAGACCTTCCAGCAAGGGGCGGCGGTCGCTGAAAGCGCTACCACCCCGGCGGTAGCCAGCCTGCCCGCCGCCGAAAGCGTGCGGGTGGTCTTCACCGTCAGCGCCCCGCTCGGAACGCCGCCCCTGGTGCCATTGCGTGTAGCAGGCGATCTTTTCCAATTCGGCAACACTTTCGGCTCGCTCAACGGCGGCATGAGCGTACTGGCCAGCCGCACTCCAATCATGCAGCAGCTGCCCGATGGGCGTTATATGCTGGCCATGCAAATGCCGGTCGGCGCTACCCTGCGATATAAGTACACCCTGGGAGATGGTCTGTGGAATGCCGAACGCCTGTCAAGCGGTGGGTTTCAAATCCGCCAGGCGGTTATCCCGGCTTACAATGTCCTGATCGAGGATACCATCGAAACCTGGTATGCCGGTGAGCCGCATACTCTGTCGTTCGATATTCAGGCCCCACCCGGAACTGAGCCAGATGATTTCATCGCCATCCAATTCAGCCCGCTTTTTGGCTGGACGGAAGCGCTGCCGATGTGGCCATTGAGCGAGGGGCGCTGGGTGTATGTGCTCTTTAGCCCACTCAACCTGCCGGGTAACTTCAGCTACCGCTACTGTCTGAACGAGCAGTGCGGCCTGGCAGACGACCCGGCAACCCCTGGACTGTATGGCAAAGGCCGCCCGCTGCAGTTGAGCGGAGAGAACCAGACCGTGCACCAGGCGCCCGAAGGCTGGGTGAGTCTTTCCTGGCCTGGTGGGTCATTGCCTCGGCTGGATTCCGCCGAGCTGCCGGTTGAAAACGGCGCCTGGAGTGGTTTTGAAACGCCTGCCAAATACCACCCGGCCTGGGATGCATACCGCTCGACCATCTTGAAAAAAATCGGCGACACAGGGATTGATTGGCTGCTGCTGCGCCCAACCTGGTCGTACCGCGTGAGCAGCGAGGAAAACCAGCCTGGCTTGATCGAGCAAATCGCCGGCGCCGACATGCTGTGGCCTGACCTGGCAGCCTGGATGCAGCAAGCCCAAGCCCTCGACATTAAGGTGGCGCTCAATCCTAACGTGCGCCTGCCCGTTGGTGACAAAAATTGGCCGCCACCCAACCCTGACAACCAGTGGGCGCAATCCTGGTTCGAAGAATACCAACGCTTTGCACTACATCACGCCGAAGCCGCCCGCCGCGCCAACGCCAGCGCCCTGATCTTAGGCGGCGATTGGCTTGCGCCAGCCCTGCCCGGCGGCGTACTGTGGAATACCGCACCCGACCAGGCACAGCGCTTCTGGGAAAGCCTGCTCGACGAGGTGCAACAGCGCTACAGCGGCCTGTTATTCTGGTCGATGCCGCTATTGCAAGCCGCCAACCCGCCCGCCTTCGTGCAGGGCGCAGATGGACTGTATCTGACTTACTCTGTCTCGTTGGCAGAAATTTCCCAACCCGAACGCCTGCCGACCAACCTGGAGACTTTGCTCGACGAACTGGCCTTACCCCAGCACCAGCGCGCTGGCCAATCGGTCATCCTGGTCTTGCAAATCGCGCCAACGCCTGACGGAACGGCTTTCAACGACTATGCCGCCGTCCAACAGGTAGTCAGCCAGCGACCCTGGATCGCCGGTGTGGTGTTTGCGAATGTCTTAGAATAGGGTTTGGAAATTTCCCCGGGGCTCAGAGCTTTTCCGTCTCAATGGCAATCTCCGGAATCGTCAGGATCAGCAATAACGACGCCAGCATGGTGATCGCCCCCACTCGATATACCAACTTCAGGCTCTCTTCCAGAGCATTTCGAATCGCCGCCACCGTTTGCTCAAAGAGACCCGCCGGCGCTGCCCCGGACAACGATCGTTCCAGCGCTGCCAGCGCCGCCGGTGAAACCAGGATGCGCGGATCGCCTGCCGCTGCCAATGCCTCAGCGTCCAACACCTGGCTCAACGTAGGCGGCAAGCGCTCAACCAGGACACGCGCGTATCGGACGTTCATCAAAGAACCCAAGATGGACGGTGCGATAGCGACCCCCATCATTACTACGAAGTACATCGCACCCACCGCCACGCCCAGCAGTCGCCGCGGAGCTGCAAACTGCACCACCAGCGTGTTCAAAGTTGGCATCGCTCCCAATCCAACTCCTGCCAGGCCTGTGATCAGCACCGAGAGCCAGACCGGCGTGGCCTCGGAAAAACCCGTCATCATGAACATACACAGCGTCAGGATGCCATACCCAATCAAAAACATCCACTTATAACGTTTCGTTTTTGCCAACAAAAATCCCACCGGCACGCCCATGAAGGTCATCAACATCGAAAAAGGTGTGATCATTTGCCCGCTCAAGGTGGCGCTAGCGCCCTGCACGCCCTGCAAAAACAGCGGGTAATACAACGTCACCCCCATCATGCCAAATAAGGACAACCAGGCCGCCCCCGCGGCAGTGATAAATGTGCGGTTCGTCAGCACCTGTGGATCGATAATCGGATCTGGTGTTCTCGACTGCCGTATCATGAAGGCGATCCACAGACCCCCAGAAACCGTGAACAAAGCCATAATCTGCGGCGAGCCCCAGGGGAATAGGTCACCCGCCCAGGAAAAAGCCAGGATCAACGTTCCACAGGCCGCCGCAAGCACCGCCGTTCCAGGCAGATCGATCTTGCGAGTGATTTTCTCCACCTGGGCGGGTAAGCCAGCCCACACCAGCGCTCCCGAAATCATCAAAATCGGCAGCATGATCCAATACAGGGTTCGCCAACTAAAGTGATCACTGAGCATCCCGATCATCGTTGGGGCGATCAAAGCGGAAACGCCGGCGGGGATATTCATCAAACCGCTCCACTTGCTGCGTTCGGCAGGCGCGAACAGATCGCCGATCCCCGAAAAGACCAGCGGTGACAGCGCCCCATGCCCGAGTCCCAGCACCACCCGCGCCCCAATGGCGAAGGGGAAAGTTGGGCTGATGGCTGCCAGCAGTGACCCGGCCATGAACAACAGCATCGTAACAAGAATCAAGGCTTTACGCCCGTAAATATCGGAGAGTTTGGAAAACACCACGATTGCCAGGGCGGCTGCCAGGGCTGGCAGCGAGACGCCCCATGCATACAACGCCATCCCGTTCAGGTCAGCTGCGATGGTGGGCTGGATGGCATTCAGACCATAGGTGTAAAAATTCGCCGCAAAATAAGCGACGAACAAGGCTGCCAGGCCTAGCGATTGCGACGGAATAGCAGGCTGGATTGGTTGCGAGATTGTCTTCAAGTTAGCCACCCGACAGCGCTGGCATCACATTCACTCGATCCCCATCTTGCAGCGCTGTCGATTCATCCACCACCCGGTGGTTGACTGCCACCAGCAGGTGCTCTAATTCCAGCGGCAGATCCAATCTTTCGATCAGATCTGCCACCAGGCTGCCTTCGGGCAACTCCACTTCCACATTACGAATCACGCCACGCTCGCTTTCTCTGCCAAGCGTGGCGTGTAGATAAACATTCACTACCAATTGAAAACGCCGTCCAGGTCTTCGTCCGGCACATCGAAGACCGCGTTAGTGGGTGGAATCGGCGTGCGCGTCATCCATTCCGGCAGGCGGTCGTGGGCGCTGGTGAAGCCCGCCCGGCGGTTGAATTCACGCTCCAGTTTCAGGCTCTCACGTCCCAAGACCTGCAAAAAATCCTCACCCATCTCCCAACCGTAGCGCGTATTGATCAAATTTTTAATCAAGTCGGGCTGCACCGAAAAGCCGAAGCCGGCGAATACGCACGCCCCCAGCGAGTCGTAGCCTGCCATATTGATTTGCACCATGCGCGATAGATCGGCCTGGCCTTTGGGATCCAGGTGGTCGATCTTGGCGCGGATGGTCAGGCCGCTGGTGTGATCGCCGCCTTGCGGAGAAGTGGCGTAGGTCACGCCGGTGCCTTTGATGGCACGCGGGTCATAAGCCGAGAGCGCCTGGCCTTTGGTGACTGGCACTTTCTCCACCCCGTAGACCTTGCCCAGCGTGGCCGGCCCCGAGCCGATCAAGCGCCCCAACGCCGTGCCCTGGCGAATTTCATGCACCAGTTCCAACGCCGCTTCGCCGTCGCCAAATTTTATCAAGCCGGCTTCTGCCGCCACACCCAACGCCACACCAATCTCGATCGAGTCCAGGCCCAAGTCGTTCACTTCGGCGTTCAGGCGGGCGATCATATCCAGGTCGCCGATGCCCAGGTTGGCGCCCATCAGGCCGATCGTTTCATACTCGAGTGGCGAGACCAGGCGCTTGCCATCCGGTCCGGCGTATACATTCGATGATTGGATGGTGCAGCCTGGCATGCAGGCGTGCGAGATATCGCACTCTCCGCCGCGCTGCAGCATGGTCTCGCGCAGGAATTCGCCGTTGATCTTTTCGATCTTCTCGAATGTACCTTCCGAGAAATTGCGGGTGGGCAGCGCCCCAAAGCCCTGGCACATCATCGCGACCGCCGCCGTGCCATAATCGTGGTAAACCTTGGTTTGCGGGTGCCCCATCAAGGCGGTGGAATAAGCCTTGCGGGCTTCCTTCCAGGCCTGCGGGTCCGCCAGCGACGGGCGTTCGCCGCCTTTATCGTCAAAAACGACCGCTTTCAGACCCTTAGAGGCCATCACTGCCCCCATCCCACCACGCGCCGCGATGCGAGTCGGGTAATTATCTTTATCCAGGTTCTGGATGCCCGCCGCGTTCAGGCGCATTTCGCCCGCCGGTCCGATAAGCGCAATGGCGACCTTATCGCCAAAGCGCTCCAACAGGCGTTGGGCAGTTTCGTTCACGCCCAGCCCGGCCAGGTCATTTGCCGCTTCGAAGCGCGCCCCCTCGACGCTCAAATGCAGCACCCACAACCCCGCCTCAGCCGGCCAATCTTCGATGATCAATGCCTTCATGCCCAGGTTGGTCATGTGCAGCCCGGTGGTGCCGCCGGCGTTGGCCTCCTTCACGCCGCCAGTCAGGGGGCTTTTGGCGCCAATCGAGATGCGATCGCAGCTCGACAGCATATGCCCAACCAGCAAACCCGGCGCAAAGACCAGCTTGTTAAGCGGCCCGAGCGGCTCGCAGGTTGGAACGACTTCATCCAGCAAAATGCGCGCCAGCAAAGCGCGCCCACCCAGGCGCTCCCAGCTTTGCGGCGGTTCTTCGATGATCAAAGTTTGTGTGCGGACATTGATTCGCCAGGTTTTCATGAGTTTTTTCTCCTAATTATTTATTCAAGTGAACAAATTAATTATAGATCATAAATATCCATCCGGCAAGAGAATTTTACCCGAACATGACCATAAAGATTGAATTAAATTCAAATTCTCTTTCAATGCAGGTTATTTGCGATACAATGACGTGGAAAAATTGCATTGCCCAATATATTGACTATACGAAAGGAATTTCCGTGCCCCCACCTCCCCCCATCATTCTGATCTCCGCCAACGCAGAATGGCGCGCCGTCAAACCACATTTTCCGCATGCCCCGATCCAGCATTCGCCCTACGGTGAATTCTTCCAGGCCAACCTGCCCTCCCCGAGCGATGCGCTCTGCTCGGAAGTGATCTTCCTGCACGGCGGCTGGGGCAAGATATCCGCCGCCGCCACTGCCCAATTCGCCATCGACCGCTGGCAGCCCGACCTGCTGATCAACCTGGGCACTTGCGGCGGTTTCAGCGGGCGCGTCGAGCGCGGAACCATCATCCTGGCCGAAAAAACTATCGTCTACGATATCATCGAGCAGATGAGCGACGCCCAAACCGCTATCGATGATTACACCACCCACATCGACCTGTCCTGGCTGCCTGAGCGACTACCCCACCCCGTGCTGCGCACCGTCCTGGTCTCCGCCGACCGCGACCTGCTGGTTGAAGATCTCCCCAACCTGATCACTCGCTATCACGCTGTCGCCGGCGACTGGGAGTCAGGCGCCATCGCCTATGTCGCCGTCCACAACCAGGTGCGCCTGTTGATCCTGCGCGGCGTCACCGACCTGGTCGGCAGCCATGGCGGCGACGCCTACGGCAACTGGGATTTCTACCAGCAGGCGACCAATGAAATTATGGGAGAGCTGTTGCAGGCGCTGCCGGATTGGCTGGCAACCGCCAGAAGCAAAACATAAACCATCGATACATCACTACAGATGCGGTACGCCTGTTTGAGGTGCATTGCATCTGTTCCATAAACCGATCTTTGGCAAAAAAGTTGCGTAGAATGGATATAGTTGACTACAATGCATTACACCTTCCACGCAAAATGACCGTTGATCCATAAAAGTTTGGAGAGTTTTACATGCAACGAAATGCTATCATCCAAATCTGCGAAACCCAGGTGTTGGAGCGCGCTGCCCGCCTGTTCGGAACAAGCAAAAACCGCTTGAAAAAGTTCGAGGATTATGAGGGCTGCGCCAACCTGGTCTACCAGTTCGAAATCGGCGGTCAGGAGCGCATCCTGCGAATCTCTTACAACCCGGCGCGCCCGCTTGAACTCATCCAGGCTGAACTGCATTTCATCCAGCACCTGGCGGCCGGCGGATTGAGGGTCTCAGAACCCATTCTCTCTCTGGAGGGCAATCTGACCGAAGTGATTCACGCCGCCGGGCTCCCCTTCATCGCAGTTTCTTTTGTCAAAGGGCGGGGCAAGCGCGTGCCCGATAACCAGTATCGCTACCGCCCGAACGCCCCGATCGAGGAGTATTTCCAGAACTGGGGCAGCACGTTGGGCCGCATGCACCGCCTGACTAAGTCCTACCAACCGCCCAGCCCGGCAATCCAGCGCCCGCAGTGGCACGAACTGGAAGCGTTCTTCCACCTCCCAAACGCCGAAAGATTGCCATTGGTGCGCCAAAAATTCGAACAGCTAATCGCCGAACTACACGCCCTGCCCAAAGACCGCGACTCCTACGGGTTGATCCACAACGACTTCAACGACGGAAATTTCACTGTCGATTATGACAACGGCGACATCACCGTCTTCGACTTCGACGACTGTGTCTATTTCTGGTTCGTCTACGACCTGGCCTGCGCTTGGGAAGGCGGCGTTGGCCGGACGATGTTCCGCCCGCTGGACGAGCGCCGGGCTTTCATGGATCATTACCTGCAGCAGGTCATGAAAGGCTACAATCGAGAAAACAGCCTGAGCGATGAATGGCTGGCGCGCCTGCCCTTATTCTTGCGCCTGGTACAAATGCAAGAACTGCACCACTTCGCCCAATACCTGGACGACCCCGATCCGGAGCTGCAAGCTGAACTGCGTTACAAAATCCGCTGCATCGAAGAAGACATCCCCTACCTGGGCTTTTTCGACCGCCTGTACTCCCCAGAAACACCTTTCGCCCTGTGGCAAAAGGATGTGGCATAAATTCCAGACCATAACCATGATAAAATTTTATTCAGTATCGGAGAGAAACGAACGATAGCAGCATATGAGCGACACCCCAACTTCTACCCCAAATATCCCACCTGGTCTGCGCCCCTACTTTCAAGAGTATGATATCCAGACTCTCGACCTGCAACGTGACGCCAACCTGATCATCCAACGCACGCTTGAATTCGGTACCTGGGAAGAAGTACGCTGGCTTTTTGAGGCGCTGGGCGCCAGGCGTATCCGCATCTTTCTACGCCAGTACGGTGAGCGTTGGCTCAAACCTGTCACATTTAACTACTGGCGAAAATTAATGCGCATCCGCAAATGGCGCCACTCGCCATTCCCAACCCCAAAAGGTGAACTTTGGAACCTTTGACCTTGACCGGTCCTCACTGGGAAGCACTGACGCCAGAAACTCAGGCGGCCTTTCACCTGGTAAGTCAACTGCCATTCATCCACCGGTATTATCTGGCAGGTGGAACAGGCTTGGCCTTACACCTTGGGCATCGTTTTTCAGTTATCCTGGATTTCTTTTCAGCTGAGATCGACGCCGTAGGTGCTGACGAACGCGCTATTTTGCGCAACACATTTTCAGAATCCAGCTGGACGAGCATGGCAACGGCCTGCCTGACTCCCACCATGCAGTTCATCTGCCACACCGGCTACCAGCTGCCCGAATACCAGGCCCGTGATCTGGAGCGCCTGAAAGAAATATTCGGCCTGGAAGGTAAAACCTAAATATTTCCTCTATTGTACGGCATTTTCTCCAGAATCCTTCACTGACTCAGGGCTCGTCTCGTTTGCCTCCTCCATATCCCCGCTCACCTTGAACTTCAACCACACCGGTATGATCGACAGCAGCGAGGCGACCGCCGTGATCATGAACGGGAACTGTGGACTGACGTTTTCCCACAGGTAGCCGCCGATCACCGGCGCTGGCAGCGAAACCAACCCCAGGCTGGTGCTGAACAAACCAAACGCCACCCCCCGCAGGCGCTTTGGCACGGCCTTACTGATCAACGATTGGTAAGCCGGCGTCGCCAACCCCACCCCCAGCCCGGCGATCACCCAGCCGGTGGTGTACACCCAGGTCGGGCTGGCTGGCGGAACCAGGGCGATCAGGCCGATCGAGATCGAGATAAACAAGAACGAAATCGCAATATTGACTCGCTCACCGACCTTGTCCGCCAACGCCCCCGCCGGGATCATCACCGCCATCATCGCCAGCCCAAATATGCTGTTCATCAAGCCGATCTGGCCGATCGTCAACCGGGCGATATCCTGCATATACACCGACAGGAAGCTGAATGACATATTGAAGAAAATGTCCCGCACGCCGTCGGTGATCATAATCCAGGTGAACAATCCGCCTGCCAGGATTAGCACCGCCATTGCCCTCAGGTCGGTCTTCAGCCCTGCCAGGCTCAAACCGCCAGGTTTTGCTGGAGTGCTCTTGGCTGCTGTACGCGCCATGCTGACCCGCACGATCGTGGCGATCAGGTACAGTATTGCTGCCACCAACAGCATGCCCTTGAAGCCCATCAACTCTACCAGGTAGCCGCCTGCCACCGGACCGACCACCGCCACAATTCCGAACAGCGTTTGCGTCACCCCAAACAGCCGGGCGCGATTCTCGGGCGCCGATTGGTCGGCAATAAAGGCGTCGAAACTCGGCCCGATCAACGAGCGCGTAACCGCCCCTAACGCCGAGGCCAACAGAATCCACTCCCAGCGCGTCGCTAAAATCAACGGCACATAGACAAAGATGCCCACCACGCTGCCGATCGCAATCGCCTTCAAGCGCCCCAGTGAATCGGAAATCCACCCGCCCAAGATCTGCAGCATGAGTGGGATGATTTGCGACAGAGTGTAGAACAGGCCGATCTGCCCGACGCTGGCGCCCAGTTCTTTCAGATACAGCGCTTCCAGCGGGCCGTACATATTCCCGCCCAGGTTTGCCAGGATCATCGCCAGCATAAAGAGCAAAATCAGCGGGGTCAACAAGGGAACTTTCTTTACCGGGGTTTGGGTAGTCATCTTCCTAATCTCGCTTTGGCGGAGCATAGACCATTCGTCAAACAAACGAAAAGCTATTTTACCCTTATTCTCGCAATTTCTGGCAATAACAACAACGGATTTTTAAGGTTGCCGACAGATTGACTGGTTCTTTCAACGCAAAGTTTTTTTTCAACGCGAAGGAACGAAGTATACAAAGAAGAAGGCAATCCTTTATTCTAAAAACCTTAGCGGCCTTTGCATCTTTGCGTTTCAAAATCCTTTTTTATCTCGCAAAGCCGCCAAGATTGTCAAGAATATCCTATCTACAAACCATTTCTGTGACGCGCTGCGTAAATTCGTAATATAATAGGTTTAACTTTCAAACCAATCCAACCTTTGCTCAGACCCTTACCTGCCACGAATCACTAATAACCAATCTCTACTCACAAATTTCAAATAACCAATCACCAATCACAAACACGAGTGAAAAAAGGAACCACCCTCATGCAACCGATCCTCAAAGTCGACCTGACCACCCGCCAGACCAGCGCTTACGTAATGCCCTCCGAATGGTTCGAAGCCTACCTGGGTGGCGCATCGCTGGCAGCGCGCTTGCTGTATGACCAACTGACCCCCGACCTGGAGCCGCTGCATCCCGACGCCCCGCTGCTTTTTCTGAACGGCCCGCTCTCCGGCACTTCCGGACCGGCGGTCGGGCGCTTTGTGATCTGCGCCCGCTCGCCCGCCACGCGCTTGTGGGGTGAATCCAATATCGGCGGCTTCTGGGGGCCCGAACTGCGCATGGCTGGTTACCTTGGCCTGTGGTTAACCGGGCGCGCCAGCGAGCCGGTCTATCTGTGGATTCACGACAGCCAGATCGAGATTCGTCCCGCTGCCCACCTGTGGGGCTTGGACACCTACACCACCCAGGAGCAAGTCGCCGCCGAACTCGACTCTGGCAAGCCGCGCATCGCCTGCATCGGCCCGGCTGGCGAGGCAGGCCTGCCCTTCGCCCTGATTCTGACCGACCACGGGCGCGTCGCCGGGCGTACCGGCATGGGAGCAGTGATGGGCTCTAAGAACCTGAAAGCTGTGGCGGTGCTGGGCAGCGGCAAGATTCCGCTCGCTGACCCAAACGGTTACCTGCCGCTGCGCTCGGAAGCCAACCGCCAACTGCGCAACGACGCCATGACCCAGGTGCTGCGCGAACTCGGCAGCGCCGGGGCGGCCGAATACTTCGACTACCTGGGCGAAATGCCCAAGCGCTATTTCCAGGATGGCGTCTTGGGTGAAGAACTGCGCATGTCTGGGGCGGCGGTTAAGGATAGCATCCTGGCCGGAGTCAGCGCCTGCCACGCTTGCGTGATCGCCTGTGGGCGCGTGGCGCGCCTGGATGACGGCCAGAAGCGCAAAGGTCCGGAATACGAAACCCTGGTCGGTTTTGGCCCCAACCTGGGCTTGAACGACGCTGTGTTGGCCACCCGCCTGGGCGAAGTGTGCGACCGGCTGGGCGTAGATACCATCAGCATGAGCGGCGCTCTCGGCCTGGCCTATCGCCTATGCGAAATGGAAGTTCTCAGCGCTGCCGATACCGGCGGCTTTGAGTTAGAGTGGGGGCGTTTCGATGGACTGGAGACGCTCATCCGCCAGACTGTCGCCCGGGAAGGCTTTGGCGCACTGCTGGCAGGCGGCGCCCTCGCCTTGGGGCAACACTTTGGTCTCGCAGACGAAGCCATCCAGGTCAACGGCCTGGAAGTAGCTTACCACGACCCACGCGGCGCTTCGGGCATGGCGCTCAGCTACGCCACTTCGCCGCGCGGCGCCTGTCACAACCAGTCCGACTATTTCTTCGTCGATATGGGGCAGGCCGAAGATACCCTGGGGATGGAAATCTTCGCTCGCCAGGGCGGCGCTGAAAAAGCCGCCAACGTGGCCACCCACCAAAACTGGCGCACAGTCTTCAACTCGCTGGTGATGTGCATCTTCGCCAATGTCTCCCCCGAAACCGCCCTCGGTCTGATTAACCACGCCTGCGGCCTGCAATGGGACGCCGCCGATCTGCTGTTAGCCGGCGAGCGCGCCTGGAACTTGAAGCGCCTGATCAACCTGCGCCTCGGCCTGAGCGCCGCCAACGACACCCTGCCTAAAGCCCTGCTGCGCCCCCACCGCGACGACCCCGCCGGCGAGGCTGGC
>JAGUYW010000055.1 GCA_020061105.1 Anaerolineales bacterium
AGAGCGGCCAAATTGCCGTGCGCACCCCAGAGTTGGCGCAGCAAGGCCAGCGCCTGGAGCATGCCTTATACCAGGTCGCCGGCGGCGTAACGTTCAGCGCCTTGCTGTTAGGCGGCATCCAATACCATCTGGCTGGCCAAGAGACCTTCGCAGCCATCCTCCTGGGAGGCGCCGGATTGAATTTTATTTGGCTGCTGTTGAATGGACGCCGAAAACGCTTTGGAAAATAAATCATCAAGCATTATGAAAACAAGCATGTTAAAAATATTGGCATGGCAGACCGGATTGGCATTCCTGGTTGGGTTCATCGCTCTCGCAACTGTTGGCGGCGCGCTGGCAGCCGGGCCAACCCCCGAGCCACAGCCCTTCGAAGATGACCGGCTGGCTATTCCAACCCCTCCAGCCAACCCCACCCAGATCGAAATGGGTGATATCGCTTATTATTACCACTGCATGCCATGTCATGGGGATCACTGCCAGGGATTGACCGACGAATTCCGGATGGTGTGGGTCGACGACCACCGCGATTGCTGGCAGTCTGGCTGCCACGGCGGGCGCATGGGCGACGAGGGTTTCCCGATTCCACGCTTTATTCCTGCTGTGAACACGCTGCGTCGCTTTACGGATGCCCAGGCAGTTTTTGATTACCTGAAAACCACACATCCGCCCCAACGCCCAGGCGCGCTGACCGATGACGAATATTGGGCGCTGACCGCCTATATCCTGCACCAGGCCGGGCGTTTAGATGCCGACCAGGCGATTGGCCCCGGTCGCAACATCAATTGGGGCAGCAGTTGGTGGGGAGTGCTGGTGCTCGGAATCACGCTCAGCTGCTTACCCAGGTGGTTAAACCGAAAAAACCAGCGAGGATAGAGGCTGGCTTTTAGATCGTGACACATGCGCCGCTAATCGGCGTCGGGCAAGAAGGGCATCTCAGGCCCCTCAATGCCCAGGTATTCGCTCAACGCCGCTCGCATCGCCGTGCGGTCATCCCAGGCATACTCGATCTCGCCAAAACACATCGATTGTTCGTGGCCTTTACCGCAAGCAATCACCAAATCGCCAGGCCGGGCTAATTGCAAGGCAAAGCGAATGGCCTCACCGCGCTGAGGCACGCGCCAGAAGGTCTGCCCCTCCACCCCGCCGCGCCTGACTACACCTTCAGCCATCTCCTGCAAAATAAAGCTCAGCGACTCGGTGCGCGGGTCTTCAGCGGTCAACACCGTCAGGTCGGCCAGTTCGGCAGAAGTTTCGGCCATCATGCGCCGCTTCTGACGGTCGCGTAAGCCTGCTGAGCCAAAAACGGCAATCACTCGCCCGGTGGTTAATTGGCGAGCGGCTTTTAAAACTTGCAATAGTGCATTCGGCGTATGCGCAAAATCGACAATCGCCGTGAAATCCTGTCCCAGGTCAATCCGTTCCATGCGCCCTGGGATGCCGCGCAAAGCCAGGATGCCGCGCTGGACAGCGCCCACCTCGACGCCCAGAACCCCCAGCGTGGCAGCGATGGCGGCCAGGCAGTTCGAAACGTTATACCAACCCTCCAAACCGGTTTGCACAGGGAAGGAAAATGAAGCGCTATCCAGCGTGCACCCCACGACTTGAAACTCCAGGCCGTTGGGTAGCACCTGAATCCCCTCCGCTCGCACGGCAGCCTCTTCGTGCAGCCCGTAGGATAATACCGGCGCCTCGATCTGGGGAAACAGATATTCATACGACCAATCATCCCGGTTTAACACTGCAGCGCGGCGCGGCTGGAAGGGCTTGGCAGGCGTCTGCGCCAGCGAGGTGAACAGGCGCGCTTTGGCAGCCCGGTAAGCCTCTAAAGAGCCGTGGTCGTTGAGATGCTCGTGGGTGATATTGGTGACCACAGCGAGGTCGAAATCGCAAGCTGCCACGCGGTTCTGTTCCAGGCCATGCGAGGTTGCCTCCAGCACGGCGTGGGTCAAGCCAGCGGCGCGCATACGGGCGAGATATTCTTGCACATCGGGCGAGTCAGGCGTGGTGACATGGAAGCCGGTGTCCAGCGTTTGATCGCCAATCACGGCGTTGACGGTCGAGATCATCCCGGCGCGTATGCCAGCCGCCTGTAAGATATGAAAGATCAGATTGGAGGTGGTGGTTTTTCCATCGGTGCCGGTGACGCCAAGCATAGTCATTTGGCGGGCCGGGTAATCGTGCAAACCGGCTGCCAGGTAGGCCAGCGCAAAACGGCTGTCACGTGCCTGGACATATGGAACCGCTAATTCTTTGACCGGAAGTTGGTGGAGCGGGCGCGCGCCAACCACCGCGCTGGCGCCGCGCTGGATGGCATCTGGAATGAAGCGATGCCCATCCTGAGCGCCTCCCTGGTATGCCACAAACACATCGCCAGGCCGCACGCGGCGCGAATCGAGCACTACCCGGCGCACACTTGCATCGCCGCTTACACTGAGTACGCCGCCGGGGATACCTGCGATTAATTCAGAGAGCAATTTTTCAGCCATTGCAACCGTCGAAAAGGTATGGGTAAGTGAACGAAAAGATGAGTCTTTACCCTGGATTGAGACCAGCGTAAAAACCCATCTTAAGATTGTACCAGATTTGCCAGGGAAAAAAGGTCTAACTCAAACCCTGGCGCAGCGCTTCAACCTGCCCGGCGACCGAGCCATCGACTACTTTATCGCCAACTTTCAGCACCAGGCCGCCTAAAATCGCCGGGTCAACCCGGAAGGTGATGGTCTGGCTGCCGGTTTTGGTCAGGATGTCTTTGCGGACAGAGTCCTTTTCCGCATCCGTCAGGGGCAATGCACTAGTAACTTCTGCCGTAGCGCCTTTCAGTTCCGCGCCTTCCAAAACCACCACTTTGCCAGCCTTCACGCCCGAGAAGAACTCGTCGATCAGCTTGTGCTGACGCGGCGCATCCAATGCCTCGCCGACCAACTTCTGCGCCGCGGCAATTGCCAGGGCAGCCACCTGGCTGCGCAAATCGCCCAGAATGCGTTCGCGTTCCATGGCTGCTTCAGCTAAAGCGGCTTCACGCGCTTTGGCGGCTTCGGCTTCCACCTGGACGGTGATTTCTCGCCCGGCGACAATGGCGCGCTCAGTTGCCTCGCGCACTTTTTCAGCCGCTTCGGCCTGAGCCTTTGTCAGGACGGCGCGCGCTTCAGCTTCAGCATTCTGGCGAGCTTCGGCGGCGACGCGAGCATCTTCTTCGGCTTGAGCGATGCGCTGCTTACGGGCTTCCAGCGCTGAAATGATGCGCTTATAGCCGAGGGCATACATCAAGATAGCCAGTACCCCGAAGTTCAAGATCTGAAAGATCAAAAAGCCAAGATTTATTCCCAATTTCTCCATGAACGGTACTCCTTCCTACTTCATGGAAACTTAAGCAGCGAAGATGATGATCAACGCCACAGCGAGAGCATAAATAGCCACGGCTTCAGCGAAGGCCATGCCCAGGATCATGTTGGTCTGGATCAGGGGAGCAGCATCGGGGTTGCGCCCCATAGCCTGAACGCCGCCCAAAGCAGCAATCCCAACCCCAATACCTGCGCCAATGGCGCTTACCATTGCCAGGCCTGCGCCGATCGCCTTCATCGCCGAAACAAACGCTACAGGATCATTCATTGTCTAATCTCCTCATGAATAGTATGGTGAAAATTCAAATACAAACAATTGCCTAGTGATGCTCTTCAGCATGGTGGCTGACAAGCGCAATGCTGATGAACATGGTTGCAAGCAAAAAGAACACATAAGCCTGAATGATGCCAAAGAAAATCTCGAAAAAGTATAGGCCAACCGGAATCAGCACAGCCGTCAAAGCCCCTAAAATCGATAACAACAAGGTGCCGGCAAAGATATTGCCAAATAGACGGAAGCTGAACGAGAGCACTTTAGCAAATTCCAGGATCAATTCCAGAAGACCCACTACGAAATTCACTGAGCCAAGAATACCGCCGCGTACCAGGGCCCTGATCTGGAAGAACTTCTCGAAGTAAGCAGGACCAAGCGCCCAAACGCCAAATACCTGCACCAGGAAGACTGTACTGATCGCCAAAGCCAGGGGGAAGTTCAAATCAGTAGCTGCGCCGCGCAGAAATGGCACTACCTCGCAAGAATGACATAATTCATCGCCGCCCTCGGCGTACGCTGCAACGCTGTAAGCAGCGCTCTTATCATCAGAGGCTGCATGTTCTTCATCTGCATGCCCGGCCTCGACAGGTTGACCCTTATCAATGGTATATACATTCAGACTGCCAATTGTGAACAATTTGACAGGAGCGTAACCAACACCGTGGTGCAGTTCTTTTATCTGACCAAAACTTTCGTATCCTGGAATTAACTTGGACAGATTGGCGACAAAAATCAACAGAAAGATTGTCGCAACTACGGGGAAAATACGTTTACCCCATTTGTTGCCAGCCGCGCCTTCGACAGTATTCCACAGAAACTGCACAATCACTTCGAAAAAGTTATAAACACCAGAGGGGACAATCTGGCCACTCTTATGGAAGCGATAAGCGCTCAATCCTAACAGAATCACAACAAGATCTGCAATCAAGGTACCCAGGATGGTATTTGTAATTGGAAAGCCGAAGATCTCCAATCCGGTGCCTTCCGGGGGTAAAACTACCACCGGGCTGATCGGTCGAAAAATGGTTGGACCGAGGAAAGCAGTGTAGACGCCCAAAGCGATCAACGCTAAGACAATCCAACGCTTGAACCCAAACCTGCGCTTTTTCGTCTCTACTTCACTCACCAGTTATTCCTCCTTCTTTCTCGGAAGTTTGGTTATTGGGTTTCGCCGGCTTCAGAGTTTGAGCTTTGCCACTCCCCGCCGATAAATTCAAATTTTGCACAGACCGCACTGCTAGCTTGACAGCCAGGTACAGAGCCAGGGGGCCTGAGCCGATGACCAGTACCAACATCAAAATCGGCTTTGTACCGAAGAAATTATCTAACCAGATTCCGCCGCCCACGGCTGCCATAACGACGAACAACGTCAGGCATCCCACCTGCCCACCTATGCTGAAGACGCGTGGGTCAAACATGAAAACAGGCGGTTTGGATGGGTCGTTGTTATGGTTCATAGCGTGGGAATTTTATCACAAGCCTACTTTATAAGTCAATAAAATCAGATTTAGTAGAAGATGTGGAGAAGATGAGCATCTCCACATCTTCTGATATTGAACTTAGAATATGGCCGCAGCAGCAGTTGCCGCCAGGCCGAACCACGGTCCGAAGATGACGCCGATGACCACAATCCCAACCGTCAACACGATCAACGCCAATCGGTTGGAGGCGTTGATAGGCAGCGGCTCTTCCGGGTTGGCGCTGGGGTACAGGAAGACATACTTCAGGATCGTCAGGTAGTAGTACAGGCCCACGATCGAGTTGAGCACGCCCACCACCGCCAGCCAGATCAGGTTGGCCTTGATGGCAGCCGCAAACAGGAATACTTTCCCGACAAAACCGCCAAACGGGGGCATCCCCGCCAGCGATAGGAAAGCAACCATCATGGCTAAAGCCAGGTAAGGAGAGCGGCGGCTCATGCCATAGTATGCCGTGTAATCATCCGAACCTGCCTGCCGTCCAAAGGCAGCAATAATGCCAAAGGCTGCCAGGTTGGTCACCAGATAAGCCACCAGGTAGAAGATCGTGCTGGTAACGCCTAACTGGGCTGCCTCCGGATCCGGAGAAGCCATTGCCACCACGCCGATCAAGACATAGCCGGCGTGAGCAATTGAGGAGTACGCCAACAGGCGCTTGATATTCTTCTGCGCCAGCGCCACCAGGTTGCCCAGGGTCATGGTGGCGACCGCCAGCGAAGCCAAAATCGGCGCCCAGGCTTCTGTCATCTGAGGGAAGACGGTCAACATGAAGCGCACCAAAACGGCGAAGCCCGCCGCTTTGGAAGCCGTAGAAAGGAAACCAGCCACAGGTGTGGGGGAGCCTTCATAGACATCAGGCGCCCAAAAATGGAATGGCACTGCAGATACTTTGAAACCGAAGCCAACCAGGACGAGCAGCAAACTGCCGATCATCGGAACCGACATTTCTGCAGTCAGCGACTGGGCGATCATTGCCAGGTCGGTGGTGCCTGAGAAACCATATAGCAGGCTGAAGCCATACAGCATGATGGCCGAAGTCATGGCGCCAAAGAGCAAATATTTAAAACCTGCTTCCGAAGATTTTTTGTCGTCAGTAAAGAAACCAGCCAGGACATAGAGCGGGATCGAAGTGGTTTCGATCGCCAGGTACAGCATGATCAAATCGGCGGCGCTGGCCATAAAAGCCATTCCCACCGTGGAGATCAGCAGCAAGGCAAAGAAATCACCGCGTTCGACCAGTCGTTTGTAATCCATGGCGAAGAGGGCGGTAATGCCTGCGCCGAAGATGAACAGCATCTTGAAAGTGAAGGACATCCAATCATGGCGGATCATCCCACCCCACTCAGGCGACGAGCCCGGCCCGGGCATCGCTGCCAGGCTAATCAGAATAATCAGGCCGGCGCCGGCGGCAGTCACCCAACCCAGGTTGCGGCGCTGCGCTTTCGGCAGCGAGACATCCAACACCAGGACGAGTTCTGCCAGCAATAGCAGCAGGATTTCCGGCAAGATCGGTAGGAACATCGATGCAGTCAGTGTCATTAAGCACCTCCCAACAGGCGCAGAACGTTATTGACGCCCTGTTCAACCATCGGCACCATAATATCCGGGTAAACGCCGATGATGATCAGGATCGCAGAGAGGAAGACCAGGGCTACCTTATCCAATACATTGACATCATGGACATGCCCTGCGAATTCTTCGGGAATTTCACCGAAAAAGACTTTACTGATAATTCGAATGATATAACTTGCGGTGATGACGATCGAGAGAACCGCCAGGATGGCAATCCAGGCATAATTGGCGAACAGGTGGCTGGGTACGGCGTTCCACAAGCCGACGAAGATCGGAAATTCGGCGATAAAGCCTGAGAAGCCCGGCATGCCCATCGACACCAAACCGCCGACGATAAACGCCAGCGCCACCAGGGGCATCACCTTTCTGAAACCGCCCAGCTTGGGTATTTCACGAGTATGCGCCTGGTCGTAAACCATACCGACAACAGCAAAGAAGAGGGCTGTCATCACCCCGTGGGAGAACATCTGGATGCCTGCGCCGAGCATACCCTCTTTGTTGAGCGTGGCAAAGCCCATCGAAACCAGCCCCATATGGCTGACGGACGAGAAACCAATAACATATTTAAAATCGGATTGCACGCTGGCAATGAAGGCGCCATACACCACATTGACCAGCGTTAATAAGATGATCCAGGGCATGTGGAATTTTGCCCCCTCCGGCAGCAACATGATGCCAACCCGCAAGGCTGCGAAAGCGCCCAGCTTCATCAAGACGCCAGCATGGAACATCGAGACGGCGGTAGGCGCAGCCACGTGACCATCGGGCGACCAGTTGTGGAACGGGAAGATGCCGCCCAAGACTGCGAAACCGAAGAACACAAACGGGAACCACAAACGCTGAAACTCGGGCGAGAAACCGGCATTTTCCAAAGCCAGCATATCGAAGGTGCCCAACCCGGAAGTAAAATACATCGCCAACGCGCCGACCAGGGCAACCACCGAGCCAATGAACAGGTACAGGGTCAGCTTCATGGCAGCGTATTCGCGGGTGACCTTCCAGCCCCAGATGGCAATCAGCAGGTACATGGGGAAGACGGCGATTTCATAAAAGAAGAACAGCATAAACAGGTCAAGCGCAACAAACACGCCAAACACGCCTGTCGCCAGGATAAACAGGAAGGCAAAGAATTCACGCGGGCGGTCATCGATGCCCCACGAGATCAGCACACCGGTGAACATCACGACACCGGTCAATAACACCAATGGGGTGCTCAGCCCATCCACGCCGACGTGGTACGAGATGCCTAAGGCTGGCAGCCAGTCATAGCGCTCGATAAACTGGTAGCCCGCCGCCGCTACATCGTACGAGAAATAGACCCAGATCGAAAGGATCAGGGCAAAGGCACCAGCCGCCAGGGCCGCCATCCGGATTTCCGTTTTTCGGTCGGCCGGGATTAGCAGCAGCAGCATGCCTGCTACGGCTGGCATAAAAACGATAAAACTCAGAATTGGAAATTGCATTGTTCACCTCACGAACGTGATTGACTCACGCAGAGCTGCGGTAAAGAGCACCGCTGCGGTAAAGAGCACCGCTGCGGTAAAGAGCACCGCCTACAAGCCGGCCAGCAGCGCTGCAGCGGCATTATTAATCACACCCAGGATCCAGGAAGGCCATACACCGATCGCCAGGATCAAAACCATCAACGGCACAATCACCATCAATTCTCGGGCGTTGATTTCGGAAACGTGCCCAATCCAATGCTCGTTGAGCGGGCCATGCAGCACTTGTTTGATGCCTTTCAAGATGTAAGCGCCCGTGAAGAACAGGCCGATCATCGCCAGGGCGGTATACAGGGTGAAAATCGGCCATGAGCCTCGCACCACCAAAAACTCGGATACGAAGCCATTCAGGCCGGGTAGCCCCAGCGACGCCATAGAGGTAAAGATCAGGATGCCGCCGTATACCGGGATCAAAGGGAACAAACCGCCCATCTCGTTCAAGTTACGCGTGTGGGTGCGTTCGTAAATGACGCCTACCAGGAAGAACATGCCAGCCGCCGACAGGCCGTGGTTGAACATTTGCAAAACGGCGCCGCTGAGGGCAATATTGGCATCCAGGGTGTCGGCTGCGAAGGCGGCGGCGGCGATGCCCAGAACGACAAAGCCCATGTGGTTGACCGATGAATACGCCACCAGGCGCTTGAAGTCATCCTGGCCATACGCGGCCAACGCTCCGAAGATAATTGCCATCACCGCCAGGAAAGCCAGCGCCCCGGCAAAGAACTTGGATTCGTAAGGGTACAAGGGCAAGACCAGGCGTAAGAAACCATAAGCGCCTAGCTTAAGCAGCACACCCGCCAGGATCATCGAGCCAGCCGTGGGCGCTTCAGTATGCGCATCGGGCAGCCAGGTGTGGAACGGCCAGACGGGCACCTTGATCGCAAAAGCGATGGCGAAAGCCCAGAAAGCAATCGATTTGACGGCGCCGATTTGGATGCCGAACAAAGGTTGGTTGAGGGAGGTCCAGCGCTGGTAAAGTTCCAGGATATCGAAGGTGCCTGCCACGCCGCCGATCATCTGGATGGCCAGCAGCAGCCCCAAGGAACCAGCCATGGTATAGACCATGAATTTGAACGAAGCGTAGACACGGGCTGGCATTTTGGCGCCACCCCATACTTCGCGCTCGCCTTTCTCGCTGCCCCACTGGTTGATCAGGAAATACATCGGCACCAGACCGAACTCCCAAAAGACGAAGAACAGCAGCAAATCCAGCGAAAGGAAGACGCCCAACATGCCCAGTTCCAGCAAGAAGAACAAAGCCATATAGACTTTGACCCGGTCTTCGATTGTGAACGATGCCAGGATCGCCAGCGGCGTGAGCAGGGTTGTCAGTAGCACCATGCTCAACGAGATGCCATCCACACCGACATGGTAGGACGAATTCAAAGCGCTATACCAGACCAGCTTATACTGGAATTGAAAACCCGCCTGGTTGGGGTCGAATTCGAACCACAGAACCAAAGACAAAAGCAGCGGGATCAAGCTCAACACAAAGGCTGTCCAACGCAGCAGGCTTTTTTGCTCGCCAGGCAGCAGAATCAGCACGAGCACCGCCAGCAACGGTGTAAACAGGATCAGTGTCAGCAGGTTACTAATAATAAAATCCATCATTTGCTCCTCCAAGCGTGTGAGTACGCAGTTCCCAGCCCGGCTAGCGAGCCAGGACGAGCAGATAGTAGAACAAGGCGCCGAAAGCCGCAATACTGACCAAAGCCACGATCATGTATTGCTGGACGCGGCCAGTTTGAATTTCACGCGCCCAATGACCAATCTTCTGGACAACATCCGCTACCCGGTCGCCGAGCAATTCATTGATAATCGGCTTGTCGAAGTAATCGCGAAAGGCGTTGCCGATCACTCCGGTCAGGTGAGCGAAGAAGTGCAAAATGCCATCGATCACGACGCGGTCCATCCACTTCGAGGTGAAGGTTTCTGCTACCCAGTAGGCCGGGCGCACAAACAAGAAATCGTACAGTTCATCGAAGTAGTATTTGTTCTTCAGCACCGGGTACAGCGGGCCGAGCGGTTTAACCAGCGGGTCGGCCTGCTCGGGGCGGATGTTTTTGTAAACGATATAGCCCAACGCCAGGCCGCCCAACGCCACCACCAGCGAGGTGATCAAGGGGATGGGGTCGAAGTTGGCGGCTTCAGCCAGGGCTAACATGGCGCCATGAGCGCCGCCTTCGGGAAGGAGCGGCAGGGTTCCATGCACGAATTCGTGGAACCAGTTCGGGGTGAAGCCTAAGGCCTTGGGAATACCGCCCAAAATCGGGAAATATTCCGGAATGCCCACCCAACCAAACGTGATCGAGAAAAAGGCCAGGATCGACAGCGGCAGGGTCATCGTCCAGGGCGTTTCGTGGGCATGCTCGGCTTCTTTAGTGCGCGGCTCCCCCAGGAAAGTCAGGCTGATCTGGCGCATGGTGTAGAAAGCCGTCAACAAGGCTGCCAGCGCCAGCACCACAAACACCACCGGGGCGTGCTTCCAGGCGTCGGTCAGGATTTCATCCTTCGACCAGAAGCCAGCCGTCACCAGCGGGAAGCCCGAGAGCGCAAAGCCGCCGATCAGGAAAGTCCAGAACGTGATGGGCATCTTCTTGCGCAGCCCACCCATATTGAACATATCCTGCGGATCGACTTTGTGGTTACCGGTGTGTAAAACACCGTGCTCCATGCCGTGAATGACCGAGCCGGAGCCCAGGAAGAGCAAGGCCTTGAAGAAAGCGTGCGTTACCAGATGGAAAGCGGCCGCCACGTAGGCGCCGATGCCCAGGGCTGCAATCATAAAGCCAAGCTGCGAGATCGTAGAATAGGCCAGGACGCGTTTGACGTCGTTTTGTGCCACTGCGATGGTCGCGGCGAACAAAGCGGTAAATGCGCCGATGAAAGCCACCACCGTCATGGCCGTGGTGGCGTGACCGCCTTCGGCGCCGGCGGAAAGCAGCGGGAAGATGCGCACCACCATATACACGCCAGCCGAGACCATGGTAGCGGCATGGATCATGGCGGAAACGGGGGTCGGGCCTTCCATGGCGTCGGGCAGCCAGACATGCAGCGGCCACTGCGCCGATTTGCCAACCGCACCGATGAACAACAAGATACTGATGAGTCCAGCGGCCGAGAGACCGAGCACGCCCGAAGCTGAATGGGCTAATTCGTTGAGCACGGTCGGGTTATAGAAAATTTCCCGGTAATTGAGCGTGCCAGTTGCAGAGTACAGGTAAGCCAGGCCTAAGAGCATGAATACATCGCCCACGCGGGTTGTCATGAAGGCTTTGATCATAGCAGCGCGCGCCGATGGCTTGCCATACCAGAAACCGATCAACAAGTAGGAGCACAACCCCATGATCTCCCAACCGACGAACAAAGTCAACAAGTTGTCTGAGACCACCAGGGTGTACATCCCAAATGCAAACAAGCCCAGGAAAGCGAAGAAGCGTGAATACATCGGCTCGACCGACAGAACGGTGTGCGAATGTCCATGCACATCGGTGACCGTAGCGCCATGCGGCGGCAGGCCTTTGCGATCATGATCGCCCTTGGGCTGACCGTAGTTATGGTAACCCACGCTGTAGATGAAGATCATGAAGATCGTCCAGGCTACAAAGAACAGGGTCACGGCCGAGAGCGGGTCGATCTGCACGCCAATGCGCAGCCAGGTGTCGCCCGTTTGCAGCCAGTTGATCGAGGACAGGAACGGGTGCTCGCCTAAGTGCTCGACCCGCAAGGCCTGGAAGAAAACCACCATGCTGCCCAGCCAGGAGAGCAAAGCCGCCCCAACTCCGATGGTATGGCTGAGCGCCTTGCTGCGATTGGTGACGAGCACAATCAAGAAGAAGGCCAACAAGGGCGGAAGGGGGATAAGCCAGATTAAGGTTTCTGTTGCCATAAAATCCCTCGCACGTTTACCATTTCATCAGGTCAATCTCATCGGCTGCCACGGTATTGCGGCGGCGATAGATTGAGATGAATAAAGCCAGGCCAACCGCCACTTCGGCAGCCGCCACGGCAAATACCATAATTGCAAAAGCCTGCCCGGCGATCATTTCCGGGGCGCGATAGCGCCAGAAAGCCACCAGGTTGACGTTGACGGCATTCAGCATCAGTTCGATGCCCATAAGAATGACGATGGCGTTCTTTCTCGCCAGCACACCAAACAGGCCGATACTGAACAGCGCCGCAGCAAAAATCAGATACCAGGAAAGTGGGATCATGAGCGCCTCCTACTTCCTTTCCCAAGAGATGAAGATCGCCCCAACCAGCGCCGCCAGTAACAACACCGACGCCAATTCAAAAGGCAAAACATACAGGGATGGCGATACCAGCGCCGCCCCCAACTGGCGCAGCGGGTCGCTGCGTTCGCTCAGTTCTGCCATCGGTTGAGAAATGCCCGGCCAACTGGTTAACACCCAGGTGAGAGCGCCGAAAATGATCAAAGCGACAAATACCGCCCAACCCCAATTGGCGTTGAAAGTCGGGCTGTCTTCATCCATGATACGGCGGGTGAGCATGATGGCAAAGATGATCAGAATAGCAATTGCGCCGATATACACCACCACCTGCGCCACCGCCAGGAAACCGGCTTGCAACAAGACGTAAAAAACGGCCACGCCAAACAAGGCCACCACCAGCCACAAGGCCGAATGAATCAGGTTGCGGGAGGTGACCACCATCAGACCCGCACCGAGCGTTGCAGCCGCCACCAGAATAAAAATGATTTGCAAAGCAGTCATAGGCACATCCTTAAGAGAGGTTCTCTTTTGACAGCAATTAATCCCCAGAGCCTGGCGCTTTGGCCAGGTCTGCTTGAGCGACCGGGCGCGGCTCAGCCACGCGCTGGCGTTCCTTCTGGGAGTAAGTGCGCAGGAGGTTGATAGTGATCACTGCGACCAAAACATTGGCCGAAAACATCCCCAGCCCATAGATCCAACCGGGCAGGCCGGTCATCAACTTATCGAGGATGGCGGTGACGATGACCATCACCAGCGCCAGGGGGGTAAAGAATTTCCAGTTCAGGCTCATCATGTGGTCGATGCGAATACGCGGCACGGTATAACGCACCCAGGTATACATCCAATAGACGAAGAAGGCCTTGATGAACAGGTACACCACCCCAAGAATGGGAACTTGTTGCACAAACGGACCGTGCCAGCCGCCCAGAAAGAGCGAAGCGATCAAGGCGCCCATAGTCAGGGCGTGCAGTAGTTCGCCGGCGTAGAACATGCCAAATTTCATGCCGCTGTATTCAATGTGGTAACCAGCGACAATTTCTGATTCGGCCTCGGCCAGGTCGAAGGGGGCGCGGCCGAGTTCTGCAATGGTGCAAACGAAGAAGATCAGAGCGGTGACCGGAGAGAACAGGATGAACCAGCCGCCTTGCGCCTGGGCTTCGACAATGTCGTGCAGCCCCATCGAGCGCGCCAGGATGACCGGCACCAGCAGGGCGGTCACCATCGGCACTTCATACGACACGACCAAAGCCACCATGCGAAAAGCGCCTACCAGTGCATATTTGTTATGAGCCGCCCAACCCGCCATCAGAATACCCAACGTTCCCAGGGCGCCTGCCGCAACAATATAGAGCACACCGACATTCAGAGAGGCTCCCAGCATGGTGGGCGCAAAGGGGATGACTGCCCAGATGATCAACACGGTTGCCAACGCCATGACCGGCGCAATGTTGAACAACACTTTGTCAGCGCCTTCTGGGGTGATATCTTCTTTGATAAGCAGCTTGATCACATCGGCGATAGGCTGGATCAGGCCAAATGGGCCTAAGCGGTTCGGACCCAGACGATCCTGAAAACGTGCCACCATCTTGCGTTCTACCCATACCAACAGGATATCGAGCACCAAGACGGTCATGGCGACAACCAAAACGCCGATCAGGATCATGATGAAGTTCACCAGGCCAGACTCCAGCCCCCAACTGCTGAGCAAGTTTTGCAGCCAATTCGCTATTGCATTAATTGGATCTAACATCATTTCGCTCCTGAATTTTTTATCAACAGAAACACATAAAAGGCTGGTGGTAATCCATCAGCCTTTTCGACTTAAAATTTTCGGATTTACATCCATTGGAGGGCACCCTTGCGCCAGATATACACCAGACCGGCAACCAGGATCAAGATGAACAAAACGCCCACCAGAACCCCAAACAAGGGCAAAACATCGAATGCTACCGCCCAGGGAAACAAGAAAACCAATTCGATGTCGAAGATCAAGAAAACCAGGGCGAAAATATAATATTGGACACGAAATTGAATATACGTATCGCCTACGGTTTCGACTCCGCACTCATAAGTTTGCATCTTGATTGGATTGGGCTTGCGGGGAGCGATCAGCCGGGGGATCAATAAGGCTGCGGCTGGGAAGACTGGTGCTAGTAGCAGAAAAACACCCACAAACAACCACTCATTACTCACCATAGAGGCTCCTTTGTGATGGAATGGATTTGCTCTTCACGGACGCGATGAAAGAACCGGGAAAGTATCGGAAAAGCGGTAAAATTTTACCATAGTTAAGAGTGAATTAAGTCCCTTTAATATCATCATATCGACTGACATTCGTCATATTATCGTTAAACCCCCTGTGTGACAAGCCACAGTCACTATTTTAATCGACGGTCGTTCTGCCTGGCAAACGCCCCCACACCGAACAACCGACTGGTCAGGTGGGGAAAATTGCGGTAAACTGAACCAGGTATAGACAATTCGGGTATTAGCTGTAGCGACAATAACCGGATTGGTCATTACGAAATGGATACTCATGAATAACTCTGAAATCACTCGAGAACGTTGGTGGGATTTTCCATCTGCTTTGATCTTGATCGCCGCCATCCTGGCGGCAGCGACGCGCCTGGTGGTCACTCGCTGGACGGATCACCTGGGCATCACCCAAACGATTGGGTTATTTGCGATACTTGCCGGCTATGCATTTGGGCAAAGCCGCTTTTCTATCCGAACAGTCCTGGCATTTTCCACAGTTTATGGCACTTCGATCATCGGTTGGCAACTCGGGATGACGATCAAAGGCGACAACTTGCTGTGGATGGAGCGACTGGAAATTTTGTTCAACCGTCTGCTGGTTGTGATTAATGAGATCATATCCCGAGATCCAGTGTCCGACTCGATTTTGTTTCTGATCGGGATGGCGATTCTGTTCTGGATATTAGGCACGCATGCCGGCTTTACCCTGACCCGCACCGGCGAGGCGTGGTGGAGTGCGCTGCCCACTGGGGCGGCGCTCTTCATGATCCATTCCTTTGATTCGCTGATCGCGCTGCGGGCCTGGTACCTGGCGGTTTACCTGTTCTTCACCCTGGTTCTGGTGGCGCGCATGGAATATTTGAAAAACCAGAACCGCTGGCAAAGTGTGCGCAGCGCTTTGCCGCCGCATCTCAGCCTGGATTTCACGCGCTCGATTTTATTCGCTACGGCGCTGATTGTGTTAATCGCCTGGACAATCCCGTTCCTCGGCAACGCCTTGCCAGTCGCCCAGAAGATGTGGCAGCCCGTGCAACTGGTGTGGAACGATTTCAAGAAAGGGTTCGAAGATTTCTTTGCGCCCTTACGCTCCACCGTCACCCTGGTCAGTCAGGTTTATGGCGCCAATATGAACCTGGGGCTGGGATCGCCGTTGAGCGACAACCAGATCTTTGCCGTGCGCGCCCCTGCCTCGTTGCCACCGAGCATCCGGTTGTATTGGCGCGCTCGCACGTACGAGACCTACGTCAATGGGCAATGGTACAGCAACAACCTGCGTTCGCGGGCCTTTTCACCAGAGAGAGATGAAATTTCCTCCACTTCCGAGTTCGGTCGCTGGTTGGGAAGCTTCGATTTCATTGCTGTGGCGCCGATTGCCACTATCTTCACCCCGGCTCAGCCGCTTTGGGTGAACCAACCGGCGCAAATGGAATACTTCATGAACCCGGACGATTCATGGGATATCACTACCTTTCGCGCTCGCGATGCCCTGCAACCCGGCATTGTGTACACAGTCCAGGCATCATTATCATACGCCACTGTAGCCCAGTTACAGTCGATGGGTAGCGATTATCCGGAGTGGGTTACAGATCGATATCTGCAAATTCCGAATTCGGTAACCGAGCGCACCCGCCAACTGGCAGAGGAGATCACCTTTGGTCTGGAAACGCCTTACGATAAAGTCACCGCCATCACCAATTACCTGCGCAAAAATATCACTTACGTGGAAGTGATCGAAGATCGGCTTCCAGAAAACCAGGAACTGATTGACTGGTTCTTGTTCGATTACAAGCAGGGCTTTTGCAATTACTACGCCACTGCAGAAGTGATCTTGCTGCGTTCGATCGGCATCCCAGCGCGGCTTTCTGTCGGCTATGCGCAGGGGGAGCGCATCCAATCTGTCGATACGCGCCAGGACAATTACGTGGTACGCCAGCGCAACGCCCACGCCTGGCCAGAAGTTTATTTCCAGGAGATTGGCTGGGTGGAATTCGAACCCACCGTTTCGGAACCACAAATTGTGCGCCTGCCCGGCATCAGCGAGTCGAGCGTCGCTAATCCCAATTTCCCTATCTCAGACGACCAGGAAGAACAGTTGCGTCGTGAGATGGAAGAAGAATTAGCGCTCTTGCGCAACGAACGAGAAGGCCTGACCCCCTCCACAGAAGAGCAACGGAGGATGCCTACCGTGGTATACTGGATAGGAATTGTGGGCTTTGGCGCACTGGCCTTTCTTTCCATGCGCTGGTTGCGAAAGCGGGGAGCCTTGCCGCCTGCGCCGATCGTGTTGGAAAGGATGTTCCAGCGAGCGGGCCTCAAGCCGCCCAAAACAATCCGTGTCTGGGCTGAACAGTCCCGCTTACCGCCTCTCTCCAGGGCATACCTGGAAATAAACTACGCTTTGCAACGCCTGGGACAAAAGCCGCAAAATACACACACCCCTACTGAGCGGGCTTCCATGCTGGCCCAAGCCCTGCCAGAGGCTCGAAAACCGGCGAACAAGCTGGTGCACGAATATCAAGTTGAAACCTTTAGCCGCCAACCTGCAAACATGGCTGTGGCTTATAAAGCAGCGATCGAGATAAAAGATCTATCGATCAAGGCTTATTTTCAGCGCCTCCTCAGTCGCATCCAACGCAAGCCGCATGGATGATCCTATTCTAAATAAGACAAGGTAACCCCAAACATGACGCATACTGCGCGCACAGACAATCTCGTTGCTCTCACCGATATCATCCAGGCCATCAACTCATCTTTAGAGATCGACGAAATCCTGCGCATCGTGATGGACACCATCATCCGCCTGACTAAAGCAGAGCGCGGTTTTCTGATGCTGCGCAACGAGACAGGCCAGTTCGTGACCCGTATTGCCCGTAACTGGGAGCAAGAATCGCTCAACGCTTCCGAGTCAGCCATCAGCCGCACAGTCATCAACCGGGTGGTCAGCGACGGGCAGCCGATCTTGACCACCAACGCCCAGGAAGACCCGCGTTTCGGCGGTCAAGAGAGCATCATCATCTACAACTTGCGCTCCATTCTTTGCGTTCCGCTGATGGCCAAGGGAACACCCACCGGGGTGATCTATGCCGACAACCGTATTCATGCCGGCATCTTCACCGAATCGGAACGCGACCTTTTGGTGACCTTCGCTAATCACGCGGCAGTGGCGTTAGAAAACGCCCGCCTGTTCGAATCGGTGCGCCGCACTCTGGCAGAAGTGACCGAATTGAAAAACCTGATGGACAATGTCTTCGCTTCGATTGTCAGCGGAGTGATCACCACCGATATGCAACACCGCATCTTGCTGGCCAATCGCGCCGCCCAGGCTATCCTGGGACGCGAAAATCAGGAATTATTAGGCCATCCTTTGGAAGAAGTCTTCGCCCAGTCGATTCACATCCCCGAGGCCAGCGAAATTTTCCACGAGGTTGAAGCCGTGCAGCGCACCGGGCAGCATATTGTTGGCAAAGAGTTGAACATCCACCTGCCTGCACGCGGCGATGTCTCCTTGAGTTTGAACTTATCCCCCTTGAAAGATGCAGCATCTTCCACCCAGGGCGTGGCCATCGTGGTAGATGACCTGACCGAGAAAAAGCGCCTCGAAGCGCAGCGGCGCCTGTTCGAGCGCATGGTGTCGCCGGCCGTGATCAGCCAGTTAGACCCCGACAAGCTCTCCCTGGGCGGCAAGCGTATGGAAATCACCACGCTTTTTGCAGATGTGCGCGGCTTTACCGGCTTTAGCGAACAGTTATCGGCAGAAGCGCTGGTGGCAATCTTGAACCGCTACCTGGCAGCGGCGGCCGAGGCGGTTCTGGCGCAGGAAGGCACGATCGACAAATTCCTGGGCGACGCGATTATGGCCTGGTTCAACGCCCCCCTCCCGCAGACTGATCACACCCTGCGCGCCGTACGCTCGGCGTTGGCCATTCGCGCGGCGGTGCAGCGCTTGCAGCACCAGATGCCGGTCGAGTCGCACCTTTCTTTCGGAGTGGGGATTTACTTCGGCGAAGCGGTTTTAGGGTTGGTGGGCACCGAGAAACGCATGGAATACACTGCCATCGGCGACAGCGTCAACACCGCCAAGCGCATCCAGGAACATTCGCAAGCCAACCAGATTTTGATCGGCGAACAGGCTTACGTCTTTGTGGCCGATAAAGTGGAAGCGCGCCCGATCGAGCCGATTCACGCCAAAGGCAAGCGTGAGCCGATCAAAGCGTACGAGATCATCGGACTGAAGAAAGAATTTTAGTTCATGCCACCTGCCGATAGCGTTCGGCAAACAACGCTGGCGCTCCGCCGGTATGCCAGAACAGCAGCGTCTCCCCGGCAGCAAACTGACCCTTGCGGATCAGGTCGATCAGCCCTGCTGCGGCGCGGCCAGTGTAGACCGGATCGAGCAAGATGCCTTCATGGCGAGCAAAGAGATTGACCGCTTCACGTTCCGGCTCGCCCATTACCCCATAACCACCGCCTAAATAACCGTCGTTCACCAGGATATCTCCCGCCTCGAAGCGCTGCTTTTCTCCCAGGAATTCGGCCGTTTCGTTAGCCAGGTTGGCGACCCGGCTTTGCAACACGCTGGCCTGTTCATCAACGCTGATCCCCAAGACCTGCCCGTTAAAGCCAAACAAGCGCGCCCCAAGCGCCATGCCAGCCTGGGTACCCCCCGAAGATGAAGGGAATACAATCCAATCGGGGTGGATTTCCTGATCGATCATTTCCTGGATGGCAAAGGCATAGGAGGACGCCCCAACAGCATTCGAACCGCCATAGGGGATCAAAAACGGGCGTTTGCCATCCTGCCAGGCAGATTGGAAGGTCGCCTGCAAGGTGTGTTGGCGCTCTTCCAGGGTTGTCCAGACGATTTCGGCGCCCATTAATCGATCCAGCAGCAAGTTGCCAGAAAGTGGTTGGAGAGAAGCCTCAGCCACGCTTTGCCCTTCAGGCGCATTCAGCACCAGGATACATCCAAAACCCTGGCGCGCCGCAGCGGCGGCAGTTTGACGGCAGTGATTGGATTGAATGGCGCCGGCCGTGATCAGGGTGCGAGCGCCGTTGGCCTGCGCTTCGGCCAGCAAGAACTCGAGCTTGCGGGTCTTATTGCCGCCTAAAGCCAGGCCGGTTTGATCATCGCGCTTGATCAATAATTTCGGCCCTCCCAGGGCTGCCGCCAGGCGCGGCAAGGTTTCTACGGGCGTGGGTAGATGGGCAAAACGAAGGCGAGGAATGGTTTTCATTTTCTCATGCTCCTGCATTGAAAGGTACTTGAACGGTAGATCGACAGATGACCGGTGAGTGCATCATTAAGCGCCTGCCACCTGCCGGGTGCGAGCTTTGCCGCGCCGGCGCATAAGTTCCAACAAGCGCGGTAAGACCTGGGCATATAAACGATAGGCAACCGGACGAGTGGGCAAATCCCAGGCGCCTAACCCGATCATCACCTGCCCACCCAGGCCTTCTTTAAAGCGGTAAACGCCTGCCAGGGGGTCCTCGGCATCAAATACATCCGGCGCGCCCCACAAATCATACACCCGGCAGCCAACCTGGCGGGCGCGCTGGATGGCATGCCATTGCAGCAGGTAATTGGGCATCTTCTCGCGATGCGCCTCGCTCGACATGCCATACAGATACCAGGCCTTGCCAGCAAAGCGGTAGCAGAAGACCGCCGCCACCGGCTCGCCAGACACCTCGGCTACCAGCAGGTCTACCATTCCAGCCTGCAAAAAGGTTGACCAGACGGCCGTATAGTAAGCATGGTCACGAATTACAAAACCATCGCGAACGGAGGTTTGGGCATACATGCGGTACAACCAGTCCAGGTCATCCAGGTTGCC